>DATCYL010000022.1:0-4470 GCA_036570305.1 Lachnospiraceae bacterium | reverse complement strand
GAACCTTACAATTTTCAGTACATTAAAGTAGGGATTGAAGATTGTAAAGAGATTGTCGAAAGAAGTGTCAAAAAAGGGCAGGCAATAGAGCGCCTTTTTTATAAAAAGAATGATATTTCTTACGCTGATGCAAAGGAAATTCCCTTTGTAGCAAAACAGACTCGCATTGTTCTTGAAAATTGTGGAAATATAGACGCAGAATCTTTAAAAGAGTATATTGCGGTGGGAGGATTTTCAGCTTTAGAAAAGGCTATTTTTGAAATGAGCCCCAATCAAGTGATAGAAGAAGTTGAAAAATCGGGACTTCGAGGACGAGGTGGCGGTGGTTTTTTGGCTGGAAAAAAATGGAGGCAAGTGGCAGCACATACAGAGGAAGAATTAAAATATGTTGTTTGCAATGGAGATGAGGGAGATCCGGGAGCCTTTATGGATGGATCCGTGATGGAGGGGGATCCTTATAAATTGATAGAAGGTATGATGATTGCCGCTTATGCAGTAGGTGCTAAGCATGGATATATCTATGTACGTGCGGAATATCCAAATTCTGTATCCAGATTAAAAATGGCAATTGCAGAACTGGAAAGAGTGGGGCTTTTAGGAGAGCACATTTTAAACAGTGACTTTGCATTCTATATGCATATAAATAGAGGTGCCGGTGCTTTTGTGTGTGGAGAGGGCAGTGCCCTTACAGCTTCCATCGAGGGTCATAGGGGGATGCCGCGTACAAAACCTCCCAGAACGGTAGATAAAGGCTTGTGGGAAAAACCGACGGTTTTAAACAATGTAGAAACCTATGCCAATGTGCCTAAAATTATTCTAGAGGGCGCAGACTGGTTAAAAACCATAGGTACACAAAATAGTGCAGGAACAAAGACATTTTCTCTTACCGGAGCTATTGAAAATACAGGACTAATAGAGGTTCCGATGGGGACAACCTTAAGAGAGATTATCTATGATATAGGAGGAGGATTAAAAGAGGGAAGTACTTTTAAGGCGGTACAAATAGGGGGACCGTCAGGCGGTTGTTTGACGGAGGAGCATTTGGATGAGCCTTTGGATTTTGATTCGGTAAAAAAATTTGGCGCAATTATAGGTTCCGGCGGTCTGGTGGTTATGGATGAGACGACCTGTATGGTGGAAGTGGCGAGATTTTTCATGAGTTTTACTCAAAGAGAATCTTGTGGAAAATGTGTACCTTGTCGAGAGGGAACGAAAAGGATGCTGGAGATTTTGGAGCGAATTGTAGGTGGACAAGGTCAGGAAGGTGATATAGAGTTGCTTGAAGAGCTGGCAGATATGATTTGTAACACAGCTCTTTGCGGTTTGGGAAAAAGTGCACCCCTACCGGTTCTTAGTACCATTCGGGCTTTTAGACAAGAGTATGAAGAACATATTCGGGATAAGAGATGCCGCACGCATACATGCCAAGCGTTAAGAGAGTTTAAAATCAATCCTGAATTTTGTATTGGATGCGGAAAATGTGCTAAGAATTGCCCGGTGGGAGCAATCACGGGGGTTAGAAAAGAAGCCTACACTATTCATGGGGATTTGTGCATTAAGTGCGGTGCTTGCAAAGACAATTGTTCCTTTGGGGCAATTTATATAGAGTCATAGGAGGAGATAAAGATGAAGCAGATGACGATTGACGGGAAAAGGGTAGCATTTACAGACGAAAAAAATGTACTTTCCGTAATAAGAAAGGCAGGCATTGACCTTCCCACCTTATGTTATCATTCGGAATTATCCACTTTTGGTGCCTGTCGTTTGTGCAATGTAGAGGATGATAGAGGAAGAACCTTTGCTTCTTGTTCAGAAGAGCCAAGAGACGGTATGGTGATTTATACAAATACACTTCGTCTGATGAAATACAGGAGAACTATATTGGAACTGCTGTTGGCGGCACATTGTATTGATTGTACTTCCTGTGATAAATGCGGCCATTGTACATTACAGACTTTGGCAAGAAGAATGGGATTAAAAGGGATTCGTTTTGAAAATGAAAAAGAAAAGCTTCCTATTGATGAGAGTTCTTTAGCGATTATTAGAGATCCTAATAAATGTATTCTTTGTGGTGATTGTGTAAGAATGTGTGGTGAAGTGCAGGGGATTGGCGCTATTGATTTTGCTTATCGCGGTGCAGAAGCCTTGGTGACTCCGGCATTTATGAAAAAGTTAAGCGAGACAGACTGTGTGGATTGTGGGCAGTGTAGAGTTGTCTGTCCGACAGCGGCGATTACTATACATGATAATATGGATGATGTATGGGAAGCGATTGCTGATAAAAACACAAGGGTTGTCGCACAGGTGGCACCGGCTGTCAGAGTTGCTATTGGCGATGAATTTGGTCTTGCCAAAGGAAGCAATGCTATGGATACAACAGTGGCGATTTTACATCGCTTGGGATTTGATGAAGTGTACGATACTACTTTTAGTGCGGATTTAACGGTTATGGAAGAATCAAAGGAGTTTCTTAATCGATTAAAAAGCGGGGAAAATCTTCCGCTTTTAACATCCTGTTGCCCGGCATGGGTGAAGTTAGTAGTAGAGCGATACCCTGATTTTATAGAGAATGTATCTACCTGTCGTTCTCCACAGGGAATGTTTTCAGCAGTTTTAAAAGAATACTATAGAGATCCGGAAAACTCTCAAGGAAAGAAAACAGTTGTGGTAGGTATTATGCCTTGTACAGCCAAGAAGGCGGAGATAAAAAGAGAAAACAGCTATACAAAGGGCGAGCAGGATACGGATTTTGTTTTAACAACCACAGAAATCGTAAAAATGATTCGAGAGTCGGGTCTTGCCTTTGATAAGATAGAGCCTGAGTCTGCGGATATGCCTTTTGGAATAGGCTCCGGAGGAGGAGTGATTTTTGGAGTAACCGGAGGAGTGACAGAGGCGGTGATTCGAAGATTGATGCCTGACCATAAAAAGGATACCTTAAATATGGTGGCGGAATTAGGTGCCAGGGGAGATGAAGAAATCAAGGAGTTTAGTCTGGATTACAATGGAAAACAGTTAAATATTTGTGTGGTAAGCGGTCTTGCTAATGCACAAAAAGTAATGAATGCGGTTAGAGCAAAGGAAGCTAATTATGATTTGATAGAGGTAATGGCATGTCGCAGAGGTTGCGTTATGGGAGGCGGACAGCCGACCGGTGCCGGTCCCAGAACAAAAGCTGCCAGAATGGAAGGGCTTTATACAGTAGACAGCACTACCATTATTAAAAAATCAGATGAAAATCCTCTGATTATTGATGCCTATGCCGGTATTTTAAAAAACAGGGAGCACGATCTTTTGCACAATACAAAAACTGTATAGCAAAAGGAGCTCTCTCATTGACAAAATATAGGGGATACTATATAATTAAAGTCCGTGCAGCCGGGGAGTTAGCGGTGCCCTGTACTTGCAATCCGCTATAGCAAGGGTGATACCAATCTGAGGCATATCTTTTGTAAAGCAGCCTTTTATAAGTGGCGATGACGCTTGGGTCTTACGCAACAAAAACCTATGAATCGTGTCAGGACAGGAATGTAGCAGCACTAAGTAGGAGCTTTTGTGTGCCGTGAGGGTGCTTGGGCCGAGTTAACTGTAAGAGTAACGTTTATGAAGATATGTCGAGGTGCGGTGCACGTAAAAAATTTTGTTTGTTAGCAAGCAAATATTTAAGACCCTAATATTAAGCCGAACGGACGGGCGGGGTCGGTTGCCGAAAGAGGGAGAAATCCCCATTATTGATTGAGTTAGAAGCTCAAATTTTATAAGTTGATTACTTTATAATCAAGTGTGCATAGCACACATCATCTTGTGAAACGGTCAATAAGAGTGTACGTGACTTTATATTTGCTGATAATTGATTGGTGCTTGCCGGTCTTTAAAAGCTAACAAAGCATATAGCGTAAGATAAGATTTGTGGAACAGGAGTAGACTACCTGTTCCTTTTTTATTGCAAATAAGATGTAAATAGGACATATAAATTCCTTTTACGAGAAAGCATAAAAGAACTTGCAGAGGGGATTTTATGGGTATGGGAGAAAAAATGAGAAAAAACAGACAAAAAGAGGCGCCCATCTATGAAGCCTTGGAAAAATTTCGAAAGAAAAGAGTGGTACCTTTTGATGTACCGGGGCATAAAAGAGGGAGAGGAAATCCGGAGCTGGCACAGCTTTTGGGAGAGCGTTGTGTGAGTTTGGATGTCAATTCTATGAAGCCTTTAGATAACCTTTGTCATCCCGTGTCGGTGATAAGAGATGCAGAAGAGCTTGCAGCGGAAGCATTTGGAGCGGAACATGCATTTTTGATGGTGGGGGGGACAACCAGTGCTGTGCAAAGTATGATTTTGACAGTTTGTAAGACCGGAGATAAAATCATTTTGCCTAGAAATGTACACAGAAGCGCTATTAATGCTTTAGTCTTATGTGGAGCGATTCCGGTTTATGTGGATATGAAAGTGGAGGAAAAGATAGGCATTGC
>DATCYL010000021.1:0-6240 GCA_036570305.1 Lachnospiraceae bacterium | reverse complement strand
TTATTAATAAACGAGTTAAAAATTCTACCTCTATTTATTTTTTATAATTCCTTTTTCGTGCTCTTTGCTCCCTATTTTCCTATTATTTCCTTTTTACAAAAGAAAAAAGAAGCAAAAAAAGATAAATTCTCTCCTTCTACTTCTTTCTTTTCCTATTAATATAATTTATATTTTTGCATATCCGGTAGAACCTCTGACAATCAATTTAGGCTCATATTCTATGTGGTAAAGACTTCTTGGACGTTCATTTTGAGACAGTTTTTTCCTCTCCCGAATCAACTTTAAGATAATCTCTCCCGCATCTCTTCCCTTTAGCGGAACAAAATGCTCTATGGTTGTCAAAGAAATCTGATGTAACTTAGAAAAAAGAGTATTATCACACCCTATCACCGATACATCTGCCGGTATCTTATATTTTTCTTCCAGTAAAGCATCCATAACCCCCAAAGCAATCATATCGTTCATAGCTGCAATGGCTGTAATCCCTTTATTTTTTTCCAAGAGTTCCTTGGTTAATCTATGCCCTATATTATATTCCGTATTAATGTCCGGCATTTCGATATCTGTAGAAGGTGCCGCTGAGCAAACCTCTACATTGGCCCCTAACCCCGCCTTTTTAAACTCTTCTAAAAATCCATCTACCCGCTTGGCTCTCTGCTGTTGTTTATCCGTCAGAGGTGGTGATATAAAAGCCACCTTTTTATGTCCTAAATCCAAAAGGTGCCTCGCCATAAGCATACCCGGTTTTCTATTGTTTAGGGCAACAGCATTGACATCCACAATAGTTTCCCGATTGTTAATGATTACCAGCGGAATCTCCTTGGAGATTTCAGCCACCCTATCCATATAGGCCTTAGACGGATTACAGGTATAAATAACCCCTACCGGATGAACACTTTGAATCATCTTTAAGAGCCTCTCCTCTGTCGCCAGGCGTCTTTGTGTATTGCAGACAAAAACATTATACCCCTTTTCTTTTAAAACCTCCTCAATCCCCTGTAACAAAGTTACATAGTAGGGATTAGTTAGGGTAGGACAAATAACCACAATCATTTTCTTACTATTTGAGGATTTCCCCTCTCTTTGCTTAGGAATCTGATATGATAGCTCCTTCGCCGCCGCCTCTATTTTTTGAATTGTCTCTTTGGAAAAAGAAACATTGTATTTTTTATTTAGTACCATAGACACTGTAGCCTGAGACACTCCTGCCAATCTGGCCACATCTATAGACCTCGCCTTTTTCTTAGCCATTTTAAAGCTCCGTTCTTCCCTCCAGGGCACGAAGAAGAGTCACTTCATCAATATATTCCAAATCTCCTCCCACAGGAACTCCACTGGCAATTCTAGTTACCTTTACCCCCGTCGGCTTAATAAGTTTGCTAAGATACATAGCCGTCGTCTCCCCCTCCAGGGTAGAGTTAGTAGCAATAATCACTTCTTTTACGTCATTTTGCAGGCGTTGCATTAACTCTTTTAGCTTGATGTCATCCGGTCCGATACCCAGCATAGGAGAAATCGCTCCATGTAAGACATGATAAACACCTTCAAACTTACCTGTCTTTTCATAGGCAGCCAAATCTCTGGTATTTTCTACTACCATAATCACCTTTGCATCTCTTTGACTGTCACTGCAAATAGGACATAGGTCGCGGTCAGTTAAAGTGTAACACTGCTTACAATATTGCACCTTTTCTTTAGCATTTATAATCGAATCAGACAACTGCTCCACCTGCTCTTTGGACATATTCAAAATATGAAAAGCCAATCTTTGGGCAGTTTTTGTTCCCACACCCGGAAGCCTCGATAGTTGTTCAATTAATTTACTTATATGACTACTGTAATATTCCATCTTAGAATGGGAAACCTCCGCCAAGTCCACCAAGTCCGCCTGTCAGTTTAGACATCAGATTTCCGCTCTCTTCCTCCATTTTTCTTAAGGCTTCATTAGTTGCCGCCATAATTAAATCTTCCAACATTTCCACATCATCCGGGTCGACTGCTTCTTGTGCCAATTTTACTTTAACTACCTCTTTTTTTCCGGATACAGTAATCTCTACAGCTCCGCCACCGGCTGTTGCGCTAAACTCTTTTTCCTCAAGAGCCTTTTGGTTTTCTTCCATCTGTTTTTGCATTTTCTGCGCCTGCTTCATCAGGTTATTCATATTTCCCGGCATACCCATGCCGCCTCCAAATCCTCCACGTTTTGCCATTTATTTTTCCTCCTAATCTTCTATCTCAATCTCCATTTTAATTTCTCTTTCAAGAATATCTTCAATACGAATATCTGACAAGTTATTTTTTTCATTATTTTTATCGTCTTTTACCACAAACTCTATCTCTATACTTTTGCCATAGCGTTTAAGGATAATATCTGCCAACTCCTTTTTAGCTTCCGGATGCTGCATATAATAATGTCCACCCAAGGCATTGGCAAACTCCACATAAAGCTTTGACTCCGACACATCCCCATTGTACTTGGGTCTTGCACCTAAAAGCATGGAATGAAACATCCCCTTAGTTTCTGCTATAATACTTGCCCAATCTGCCTTAATCTTTTGTAAATCTTCACTCGCCGCCTTAACAGGTTTCTTTTCTTCCCCGCCTTCTTTTAATTCCTCAAGCAAGTTGGAATCTTCTTTAGAAATCGGGTCACTGACCACAATTCCCTTATCTTTGATTTGCTCAAGCTCTTTTTCCACCGTACGAATCCTATCAAGCAAAGACTCTACATCCACCTCCATCTGAGGCTTACAAAGTTTAATCAGAGCAATCTCTACCAAAACACGTTTTTGTGTTGCAAAGCGAATCTGTCCCGAAAGTTCTGAAAAAATGCGAATATAGCGCATAAGTGTTTCGTTATCAATAACTTCTATTTCCTCCAACATTCGCTTTATAGTTTCCGTGGAGGCATCCACTACTTCTTCTACCGAATCTCCGGTCTTTGCCAAAAGCAAATTTCGAAGATACCATGTAAAATCCGCCACAAACTGAACCAGCTCTTTCCCCTCAACAATCAACTTCTCCAATAATTTGACCGCCATAGTTGTCTGTCCTGCCATAATATATCGAAGAAGATCACTAAAAACTTCTGTGTCAACCGTCCCTAAAACTTCCAGTACATTATCAAAACTTAAAGTTTCTCCCATATAAAATGCCAAACACTGATCCAACAGACTTAATGCATCACGCATAGAACCGTCTGCCATTTTCGCAATGTATGTAATAGCCCGCTCTTTTACCTCTATTTTCTCTTCTTTCATAAGCTCTGTTAAACGATTAGCGATTGTTGCCACCGTGATTCTCTTAAAATCATATCTTTGGCATCTGGAAAGAATAGTAATAGGGATTTTATTTGCCTCTGTGGTCGCCAAAATAAAAATAACATATTCCGGCGGTTCCTCCAAAGTTTTTAAGAGAGCATTAAAAGCCCCGGTACTTAACATATGTACCTCATCTATAATATAGACCTTGTATTTCCCTTGCGTTGGGCGATAAGAAATCTCCTCTATAATTTCACGTATATTATCCACGCCGTTATTTGACGCCGCATCAATCTCTATAACATTTAAAGACCTTTGTTCCTGAATGTTTTTGCAACTTTCGCATTGGTTACAGGGACTTCCGTCCTTGGGATTTTGGCAGTTTACCGCTTTTGCCAGAATCTTAGCAATGGTTGTCTTTCCTGTTCCTCTTGTTCCGCAAAAAAGATAAGCATGACCGATACGATCCGCCTTTATCTGATTTTTCAAGGTAGTCACAATATGGTCTTGTCCCTTTACATCCGAAAAAATATTAGGACGAAACTTTCTATATAGAGCCATGTAACTCATAAATTACACCTCACCTATCTTCTTCCATGATTTATAACGGTCTTTATTATAGCATTTTTTCTTGCCTCTTGAAAGATAAAAAGTAAGGGAGAATCCCTAACGGTCTTCTCCCTTTACCTTAATTTTCGTCTAAGTCTTTCGAACCAATTAATTCTTAGTCTTCCTCTACTTCTGATTTTTTCTTAAATGCACCGAATAACATAGTAAATACTGATGCTGCCGCTGCAAATCCAAACCAAACTGCATGGTCTTCTACGCCTGTCTTAGGAGCTTTTTTGCTCTCTACCTTAGACTTAGAAACAGCTTTCTTTTCAGGCTTTTTAGCTTCGTCTTTTTTATCAGATTTTTTCTTGTCATCTTCTTTTTTAGACTTATCTTCATCCTTAGATTCATTTTCTTTTTTGTCTTCCGGTTTTTCTACGTTTGGTTTATCTTCCGGTTTTTCCACATTCGGCTTATCTTCCGGCTGATCCACATTTGGTTTATCTTCCGGTTTTTCCTGTGGAGCTTCCTCTTTCTCCCAGATAGCATAAACAGTGATATCATCCGGTACTTTTGTAGTTTCTGTAAAAGATGTACCCTTTCCGTCTTTCATGGTATTCCACTCTTTAAAACGATAAGAAGCTCCATCTGCTCCCTTAAAGTCTGCCGGTGTATCTGCCATAGAATCACCAACAACTGTCTCTGACGGTTTTACTCCTGCATTTAAACTATCCTCAGCAAGACTTCCATTATAAGCAACTTTAGAAATTCCTAAATCCTGTGTTCCTGCATCTCCAAGGTCCATAGAATTTTTATCGAACATAACGCGAGCTGCTCTAAAGGTAATTTCCATAGGATCCTTTGCAACAATATCAGCAATTTTTTCGTCCAAAGACCCCACTATAGGAGCATTTGGCATCTTTACATAACCGTTGATAACACCTGAAGCAACCGTTGCCTGATCATTTTCCTCTAATTTCTTTGCGTTTTCTTTAGAAATTGTTGCGTTTTCTGCTGATAAAAGCATCTTAGAACTTTCAATTTCTCTTGCACTCACTCCAATAACAGGTTTTCCACCAAATCCCCAGTTAGAACGAACGATAGTACGAACAGTAATCTTCTTTGACTTCTTAGGATTCTTAATTGTAAATGTAGTTTCCGGAGAAGTGGATGTCACAAGTTCTGTAATATCTGTCTCACCATCCCCGTTTGCACCTTCTACTTTAAACTTCTCGCCGGTTTCTGTATCAAATGCCATATAAGGCTGGAAATAATATCCTTTAAAGGTGATTTTTAAAGTATCGTTAATGTCCAACTCATCACCCAAATTAACATTTAAGTCTACATGGGTATACTTAGCATCTTTTTTAGTACTTCTTGCCTCACTCTGGGTATTAGTCATGATTGTAGAACCGTTTCCTACATAAAGCCAGTGAGAGAGCATCTTATCCATATCAAAAGAAGAGGTTAATACTACAGAATAGTTATCCTTTGTCTCGTCATACTTAACAACTACTTTATGGTCTTCCTGAACAACATCCTCCTTATGCAACTCTGCATTAGGCATAGTCTCGGCATCTTTCATATCACGGTTGATATAAGCTGTATTTTTATTAATTTTTCCTACAGCATCAAGCATACTAAAATAAACCGGATAAAGTGTAGTTACCTTATCTGCCACTAAAGTGGATGCCCTCTCGCTTGCATAGTACATTTTACCACCGTTTTTAGCATAATCCTGTGTGGTACTCCAACCGACAAAGTATTTTTTATCAGCTGCAACACCTAAAAAGGTCACTGTCTCTTCATCCGCTGCACCATGACTTAAAGCTCCGCCTATCAACTCATCCGCTGTTTTATATGTATGAGGCTTTACTGCGCCTTTTACATTAAAGTCCACTTTATATTCAGCAAATGCCTCGCTTGTTGCTACAACTTCCGCTTCTGATGCAGGTGCTGTTACCTCAGGACTTGCTGTCACTGCAGGGCTTGTTGCAGGTGCTGCTTCCGGTGCAACTTCTGTTGCAGGTGCTGTTACTTCAGAATTTGCTTCTGCCACAGGCGCCACTGTCTCCGGTGCTATTACTTCACTTGTTTCTGTTTCTGATGCAGGTGCTACCGCTTCACTTGTTTCAGGTGTCTCCACTACAGGTGCTGCCTCAGAACTTACCTCTGCCTCTACTGCAGGTTTTACTTCACTCTCAAGTGCTACTGTTTCTTCCGGCTGTGCCATAACAGGCATCACAGTGGTAAGGCTTGTAGCAACAGCTAATCCCATTGCCATAACTTTTAGATTTCTCTTCTTCATTAACCGTCTCCTCATCTACTTATTTATACTTTTCTTTAGTCTATATCTCTATCGGTCTACTAGACTATAAGTCTAACCTAATCATTAAAAACTTGTCAATCCATTTTCCCTATATTTTTA
>DATCYL010000020.1:0-3685 GCA_036570305.1 Lachnospiraceae bacterium | reverse complement strand
CTTTTTTGCTATATCCTGGCGTTTATCATAAAGTTTTTTACCCTTTGCCAATCCGATTTCCACCTTTACCAGACTGTCTTTTAAATAAACACTAAGTGGTACTAAAGTGACTCCCTGCTGGGCAACCTGTGCTTCTAATTTGCGAATTTCGTACCTGTGAAGCAAGAGCTTTTTTACTCTAAGGGGATCTCTATTAAAAATATTCCCCTTTTCATAAGGACTAATGTGCATACCGTACACATAAACCTCTCCCTTTTCAATCTTTATAAAAGATTCTTTGATACTGCATTTCCCCATACGCAAAGACTTTACTTCCGTTCCATGTAAAGCAATTCCTGCCTCATACTTATCTTCTATAAAGTAATCATGATAGGCTTTTTTATTATTTGCAATCAGTTTTATTCCTGTCTTTTTTGCCATTTTATCAATCCTCTTTTAATTTAAAATCAATAGTTCTATCCTCTATGGAAACATCCATTACTTCTACTTTTACACACTGTCCAAAGCTATATACCTTTCCCCGTGCCTCTCCTATTAAACAATAGTTTGCCTCATCATAAATATAATAATCGTCAGCTATCTTAGAAATAGGTACTAATCCTTCCACTGTATTGGCAAGCTCCACATAAAGTCCCCAAGCAGTGACACCTGATATAACTCCTTCAAAAATTTCACCGATATGAGAAGACATATACTCTGCTTTTTTCAGCTTAACTGCCTCTCTTTCCGTCTCCTCAGCACGTCTTTCCATAGCACTGGAATGTCTGGCTACTTCAGGAAGCAATTCGCTGTAGGACTGTATCTTTGCTTCTGTTAATCTTCCTCTAAGAGAATCCTTAATAATACGATGAATCTGCAAATCCGGATAACGGCGTATAGGAGATGTAAAATGACAATAATATTTCGCTGCCAACCCAAAATGTCCCAAACATTCTGTTGTATAGGATGCCTGTTTCATAGAACGAAGTAGGATTCTGCTAATAAGATTTTCTTTTTCACTTCCCTTTACCAAATCCAAAATCTCTCCCACTTCTTTCGGTTGAATATCCTGACCGGCTTTCTTTACCTTTATTCCATAGCCTTTGATTAATGTAAGAGTTGCTTCCATTTTATCCCTATCCGGAATTTCATGACTTCTGTATAGAAAGGGAAGATTTTTATCAGCAAATGTTTTGGCAACCGTTTCATTTGCTATCAACATAAAATCCTCTATAATCTGCGTTGCCACATTCGTCTCATAAGCATAAATATCCACCGCTTTACCATTTTCATCTAAAAGCACCTTTGCCTCAGGAAAGTCAAAATCTATACTTCCTCTTTCCTTTCTCTTCTTTCTTAAAATCTGTGAGAGCTCTTTCATAAGAAAAAAGAAATCTTCTAAATCTTTATAGCGCTTACTTACCCCTTCATCCTCTTTTTGTAAAATTTTCCTTACATCTGTATAAGTCATCCGCTCTTTTACACGAATCACAGTTTCTGCAATTTCGTGCTCCAAAATATGTCCCTTACTATCTATTTTCATCAAACAGGACAAAGTCAGCCTATCTTCTCCCTGATTTAATGAACAAATCCCATTGGAAAGGGTCTTTGGCAACATCGGAATGACCCTATCCGGAAGATACACACTAGTCCCCCTCTTTAGGGCTTCCCTATCCAAAGCACTGTGATATTGTACATAATTGCTGACATCCGCTATATGCACACCTAAATGATAATTTTCTCCCTCTTTTATCAGAGAAATTGCATCGTCTAAGTCCTTAGCGTCCTCCCCATCAATAGTCACCGTCAGCCAATCCCTTAAGTCTTTTCTACCATTAAAATCTCCATCGATAAGTTTAGGCTGTATTTTACCTGCCTGCTCCTTTACTCTTTTAGGAAATTCAAAAGGTAAATCTTTATCCTTTACTATGGAGGTAATATCTACCCCCTTTGTGCCACAAGCTCCTATAATTTCTGTAACATAACCCTCCGGCTTTTGCTTACCGTCGCTGTATTTACTGATAGATACAACTACTTTATCCCTATCTTTGGCACCTGCCATTTTTTCTTTAGGAATAAAAATATCTTCAAAAATCTTAGAATTATCCGCCACAACAAATCCATAGTTTTTACAATCCCAAAAGGTTCCTACCAAAGAAGTAACGGCATGTTTTAAAATCTCATAAACTACCCCTTCTTTGCGTTTTCCTCTCTTCTCTTCTTTTATATAGATCTCCACCAAATCCCCATGCATAGCAGATTTGGTGTCTTCCTTGGAAATAAAGATATCTTCCTTATCTTCTCCCTCTATTTCCACAAAACCAAAGCCGTCTCTGTGCCCCACAAAGGTTCCCACCAAAAGATTTTTTCTCATTTTCTTTTTTCTATGCCCTCTTTTTAAAACATCAAGTTTCAAGTCACCTTTAGAAAGACACTTTACATACTGTCCCTTTTTATTTTTTTTAATAAGTCCTTCTTCTTCCAATTCATCCAAATATCCCTGCAAAATGAAAAGTCTGTTTTTAGGATTTCCCAACAAAAGACTAATTTCTTTTGCTTTCATTGGACGATATTCTTTGGTTCTGATAACATCCAAAAGTATTTTTTTTTGCTTTTTCATCCGGTATCCTATCTTTTTTTATTTATTAATCTTATCGATTAATATTCCTGATTTTAACATCTTAGCATGCTAAAACACACCCTTGAATTCAAGGGTGTGTTTTTTATTCTATGAAAATATTTTAAGATTTAAAGCTAAAGCCAATAGCAAAAATAAAACTGCCATAACCTTTGTAGCTCGCTCCAAGGCTCCCTCTAGGGAACGACCTTTGTTTTTACCCCAGTATGTATCAGCACTGCCACCTGCAAGTGCACCCAAACCCTGAGATTTTCCCTCCTGCATTAATACCACAACCGCAAGTGCAATACAATCTATCACAAAAATAATTTCCAAAATAATTTTTAAAATATGCACGCCTACACCTCCTAACACAATATGAATATTCTATCACAGTATTTTTTTTATTTCAATCTTTTTGTGCTTTTGTCTAGGCTTTTATCAATAAAGATTTTCCGGTCATTTCTTTTGGCTGTTCCATACCCATAAGCTCAATCAAGGTTGGAGCAATATCTGCCAAACATCCACCTTCTCTTAATTTATAAGACGGATCCGCATTTACAAGAATAAATGGAACAGGGTTGGTAGTATGTGCCGTAAATGGATCTCCTGTTTCATAATCCACCAATTGCTCTACATTTCCATGATCTGCGCAGATAAACATCTGACCGTCTACCTCCTTAATAGCGTCCACAGCTCTTCCCACACATTCATCTACAGCCTTTACCGCCTTAATAGCTGCATCTTCTACACCGGTGTGTCCCACCATGTCCGGATTTGCATAATTAATGATGATTACATCATATTTTAAAGAACGGATTGCCTGGCAAAGCTTATCAGAAACCTCATAAGCACTCATTTCCGGCTGAAGGTCATAAGTTGCCACCTTTGGCGATTTCACTAAAATTCTATCTTCACCTTCATTTGGTTCCTCCACTCCTCCATTAAAGAAAAAGGTAACGTGTGCATACTTTTCTGTTTCTGCAATTCTCGCCTGCTTTAATCCCTTTGCTGCTAAAAATTCTCCAAAAGTATTCGTAATCGCTACCTTTTCAAAAGCAACATCTACATTTGTAAAGGTTGCGTCAT
>DATCYL010000019.1:0-5226 GCA_036570305.1 Lachnospiraceae bacterium | reverse complement strand
GCCTGTAGTGGTAAATCCTCTTTTAAAATTTTCCACCGAAAAGCTTGAGGTCCCTCATGGATATTTCCCAAATATCCTACTCCATGCCCGGTTCCATGCTTATAATCCAAGCCATGTTTCCAAAAAACCTCTCTTGCCGCCAAATCTAAATTTGTGCCGGTACAACCATATAAAAACTTTGTATTCATCAAACGAAGCATAGCGATTAAAACCAGGGTAAATGAAAATCTCTCTTCTTTGCCTAAATCCCCCATCACAATAGTTCTTGTAATATCAGTAGAGCCCTCTAAATAATGCCCCCCTGTATCAGTCAAAAACAAACCGCTCTTTTTTAAAGGACAATTGCTTTCTTCATCTGCCGAATAGTGGACAATAGCTGCATGCTCTTTGTAGGCGCAAATCGGTGCAAAACTGGGCTCTATAAAACCTTCTTGTTCACCTCTAAAGGCTTCCAGCTTAGCAGAGGCTGACAGCTCGCTTAAATTTTCCATAGAATGATTTTTAATCCAATAAAGAAACTTTACCATAGCAATACCGTCTTTTATGTGTGCTCGCTTTATATTTTCTATCTCTACGGGATTTTTTACCGCCTTTTCTAATAAAGTAGGATTTATCTCTTCTATCTTTTTTATTCCTTTTGGCAAACTGTGAGCCAGATAAAAACTGGTACTTGCCGGATCAAAACAAATACTGCTTTTGCTGTCCAGTTTTTTTACTCTTTGAAAAATGTCTTCATAAGGAAAAACAGATACCTTCGCATCCTCTAAATAGGCTTTTATCTTCTCATCCAACTTTTCTGCATCCGCATAAAGTTCTGTCCTATCCTTAGTCATAAAGAGGTAGGATAAGAGCAAAGGACAATATTTCACATCTCTTCCCCTAATATTTAAGAGCCATCCTATATCATCTAAACTGGATAAAAGGTAGGCATCTGCTCCTTTTTCTATCATAGCTTGCCGTATTAGCGTAAGCTTATCCTTAGCAGATTTTCCACTATAAGTTTCTTCTAATAAAAATGCCCTGTTTTTTGATAAGGCCGGTCTGTCCTCCCATATTGTATCCAGTAAATCTGTAGAAAAAGCAACTTTTCCACCCTTAGCCTTTGCAATCTCTAAAAATTTCTCTCCCTGAAAGTTTCCTACACATTTACCATCAAAACCTATGCAAGCTCCCATT
Source organism: Lachnospiraceae bacterium (assembly GCA_036570305.1). Classification (GTDB taxonomy): domain Bacteria; phylum Bacillota; class Clostridia; order Lachnospirales; family Lachnospiraceae; genus JAQVHQ01. Next base: position 4,050 of record DATCYL010000019.1, on the reverse strand, counting down.
GGTACTATCTCTTCTAAGTACTGATAAATATCTGCTACCCCCGGCTCTCCCATAGGGAAAAAATCAATTTCACTTCCTTGAAGCTGCATTCTTGCCTGAATAAAATAGCGACCATCCGTCCAAAGCCCGGCTCTTTTTTGTGTCACAATACAAGTTCCCGCAGAACCTGTAAATCCCGTTAAAAATTCTCTTGCTTTAAAATGGTCTCCTACATATTCACTCTGATGATAATCCCCTGTAACCACAACATAGGCATCAATGCCATATTCTTTCATCTTTTTTCTTAAAGCATCTATTCTTTGATTTATATCCATATTCTCCTCCTTTCCTTATTTTATTTTCCTAATTTCTACAATTATTTGCATATTTTATACATTTCACATAACAGTTTTTTTAATTTCTTTTATAAACAAAAAGCTGTCATGCAGATACTTAAAAGCAAAAAAAGCATATCAAAAAAGATTAGCAACCTCTCTTTCCACAAAAGATAAAAAGCAACTTTTATGTAAGCATTTGGCAATTTCCAAACTTTTGTTTTGACCGCCATAGCCTGCATATAAAGACCAATTGACCTAGCCCACAAAAGTTCCCACAAAATCTGGCTTTCATCACTAATCAAGAGTAGTTTTCTATGGGCTTTTCTTCTTCCATAATGACTGATTTTGCTTAATTCTTTTAATTTTTCTTTTGTATCTTTTCCTTGACTACCGCTTCTTATATGATTCTCTTTAACTCCGTTTTCCAAGAGATAATCCTGCATAACTTTGGCTTCGCTTAAATTTCTGTTTTTCTTTCGACCGCCGAGCAAAAGAAAAGTGATATCCTTTTGTTTATGATAAAGAGCTAAAGCCTGATTCAGGCGATTTTTCATTTCTAAAGAAACTTTATCCTCCTTTGTGGTTCCACATCCTAAAATCGCAATTTCCTCTATATTTTTCTCCGGATTATAAAAAATCAAGAAAAAATGTACGAGACCTACACCAAGTCCCATGGATAAAAAATACAAGAAAAAAAGTTCCACAAAGGTAAAAACAATGATTCCGTACTTTCCCTCTATACTTAACAGAAGTTTTAAAAAGTCACTCTTTTGCAAATATCCAAGTCCCAGAAATAAACCGCCACTTATATACCCCAATATATGCACTCTCCGGTAACCAATCAAAATGCCCAAAAGAAGGTTACTAAGTAAAAGAAAAGCGGCAAACCCCATAAGAGCAAAAGAAAGCCCCTCTAATAGCCTATGCAAATTGCTTAACCAGACAGATTGCAAGACTTTCATCCCCACGTAGAAAGTCCCTTTTCCCTGCAAAAACAGCTTACACGGTTGCCAGAAAAGGAAAGTTAAAAAAAGGAAAAAGATACCCAATCCCAATTTATAAATTAACCGATAAGAAAAATCACCTCTTCGCCACCTTAAAAGAAAAACAAAGACTTCCCAAAGGCTTAAAATCAAAAAGGCACAAAAGAAAAGAAAGAAAAATCCTTCGATTCCTTTATAAGAGTCCCCATCTACAATCAAACGCCCAAATATATCCACCTTGATATCCTTAGTAGACTTCACTTTTACGAATGTAGTGTTCCCCTGCTCTTTATACTGATAAAAAACGGTCAATCGACTTTCCCCTTGATTTACTGCTTTTAAAATGATTTCCACATTATGGGGATTCGCTTTAATTTCCTTTACCTTGGCCACCGAACTATCCTCTACGAAAGCCTCCAGATAATCCGAGTAAACTCTTGCCCTATTTTGTTCTTGAGGCTCCAGATAATAAGAGTAGGTTTTTCCCTCCACAATAAAGTAGAGTAATACGATAAGACATAGTAAGAGGGCACTGAATAGACTTATGCCTATTTTCTTTTTCATTCTATCTTCTCCCTACCCGGCTCTATAAAATCATAGTAAGTGCAATTCTTTTTTTCTTTATATCTACACTCATCACCTTAACTTCTACAATATCTCCAACACTTACAACCTCAAGAGGGTGTTTAATGAATTTTTTATTTGTTATCTGAGAAATATGAACTAGACCATCTTGATGTACGCCAATATCAACAAAGACTCCAAAGTCTATAACATTTCTAACTGTACCCTTTAAAATCATCCCCTCTGTCAAGTCTTCCATCTCCAAAACATCTGTGCGAAGAATCGGTTTAGGCATCTCATCACGAGGATCTCTTCCGGGTTTTTCAATTTCCTTTACAATATCCCTCAATGTAGGCTCTCCAATTCCCAGCTTCTCTGCCATTTTTTTATAATCTTTGATCTGTGAAGATATGGTTTTTAAATTTTCAGTTTCCAAACTATGATAGCCAAGTTCTTTTAACAGTTCTTTTGCAGCCGCATAGCTTTCCGGATGTACACCTGTGGCATCCAGCGGATTTTTTCCTCCCCGAATTCTTGTAAATCCCGCACACTGCTCATATGCTTTAGGTCCCAATTTTGCCACTTTTAATAGTTCTTTTCTATCTTCAAAACTTCCATTTTCTTCTCTGTAAGCTACGATATTTTTTGCGATTGTCTTAGTAATTCCTGAAATATATTCCAGTAAGGATGCCGATGCTGTATTCAAATCCACACCGACCTTATTTACTGAATCCTCTACTACCGCCCCTAAAGCTTCTCCCAATTTCTTTTGGTTCATATCATGCTGGTACTGACCTACACCTATGGATTTAGGGTCAATTTTAACTAACTCCGCCAACGGATCCTGCAAACGTCTGGCAATAGAAACTGCACTTCTTTGCCCTACATCAAAGTTAGGGAATTCCTCACTTGCCAGTTTACTAGCTGAATAAACAGACGCCCCCGCCTCATTGGTAATCAAATACTGTACTTTTTCGGGAATTTCCTTTAATAACTCTACAATAATCTGCTCCGATTCTCTGGAAGCGGTTCCGTTGCCCACAGAAAAAAGGTTGATTTGATATTTTTTTATCCACTTTTTCAAAAGGTCTTTAGCTGCTGCAATTTTACTTTCATTAGTAGGAGCGGTAGGATAAATGACTGTTGTATCCAGAACTTTTCCCGTCGCATCCACCACCGCCAGCTTACATCCCGTACGAAAGGCCGGATCCCATCCCAAAACAACCTGCCCTGCAATCGGAGGCTGCATCAAAAGCTGCTGTAAATTCTTCCCAAACACATGGATAGCTCCCTCTTCTGCCTTTTGGGTAAGCTCATTTCTGATTTCTCTTTCAATCGCCGGTCCTATCAAACGTTTGTAGCTATCTGCTACGGTATCTTTTAAATAAGGTAAAGTATTTGGATTTTCCTTTACAATCACCTTACTTTCCAGATATCTTAAAATTTCTTCCTCCGGAGCTTCAATTTTTACTGTTAAAAATTTCTCTTTTTCCCCCCGGTTTAATGCCAAAATCCTATGACCTGCAATCCTCGAAATCGGCTCCTCATAATTGTAATACATTTCATATACAGAGGTCTCCTCTTCCTTTCCTGTGGAAACAACTTTTCCCAACGAAAAGGTTTTATTCCTAATATAAGTTCTATGGTCTGCCTCATCTGAAATCATTTCAGCAATAATATCCATGGCACCTTCAATAGCTTCTTTTGTGGTCGTAACTTCTTTTTCCTCAGACAAAAAGGCTTTGGCTTCTTCTTCTATACTTTTTTCCGTCATCTGTAAAAGCAATATAGATGCCAAAGGTTCCAAGCCCTTTTCTTTTGCCACAGTTGCCCTTGTTCTTCTCTTTGGCCTATAAGGTCTATACAAATCCTCCACCGCTACCAAAGTCATAGCCTCTAAAATCTGCTTTTCCAAGTCCTCCGTCAGTTTCCCCTGTTCCTTAATACTTCCTATGACCTGATCCTTTTTATCCTGCAAATTTCTTAAATAGGTCAACCGCTCGTGCAGATTTCTTAATTGCTCATCATTTAATGACCCTGTAACTTCTTTTCTATATCGTGAAATAAAAGGGATAGTATTTCCCTCATCAATTAATTTTACCGCTGCCTCTACCTGTTTTTTCTGAATTTCCAGCTCTTTTGCAATAATCTGATAAATATCCATAAATCTCTCCTTTTTTAATTTT
>DATCYL010000018.1:0-12940 GCA_036570305.1 Lachnospiraceae bacterium | reverse complement strand
GGTTCGTGCAATCGGTGAAGAGGCAAGACAGATGATAGGTCGTACTCCGGGTAATATCGTGGCGATTCGACCTATCGCAAGGGGATTGATTTCCGACTATTCTGTTATGGAAAAAATGCTTAAGTATTTTATTCAAAAGGCTATGGGGAGAAAGGCTTTTAGAAAGCCCAGGATTTCCGTCTGTGTACCAAGCGGTATCACGGAAGTGGAAAAAAGGGCGGTAAAAGAAGCGACTTATCAGGCGGGAGCCAGGGAGGTTGCTATTGTAGAGGAAACAGTGGCAGCCGCCATAGGAGCCGGCATCGATATTTTAAAACCCTGTGGGAATATGATTGTGGATATTGGAGGCGGTACAACGGATATTGCTGTAATTTCTTTGGGAGATCCGGTGGTTTCAGATTCTATACAGGTGGCAGGAAGCGATTTTGATGAGAGAGTGGTGCGTTATTGTAGAAAGCATCATAGCCTTTATATAGGAGAGCGTACAGCAGAGGAAATTAAGATTCGTATAGGTTCCGCTTACAAGAGGATGGGAGCGGAGACTATGGAAGTGACAGGAAGAAATGTGATTACGGGATTGCCCAAAAAAGTGACTCTCTCTTCCGAGGATATAAGAGAGGCATTTAAAGATTCTACATCCAAGATTGTGGAGGCGGTTCATGGTGTTTTGGAGAAAACTCCACCGGAATTGGCGGCAGATATAGCGGAGAGGGGAATTGTATTAACAGGAGGCGGTTCTTTACTTACAGGACTTGAGGAGGTCATTGAGGAGAGGACCGGCATTAATACAGTGACTGCCGAAAATCCGTCCATTGCAGTGGCGGTGGGAACCGGTCTTTACGCAGAAACCATAGCAAAGTTAGGAAAGTAGGATGCAAGATACAAGGGAAGTAGTAGAAGGATACATAGATCACATTATATTTCGCAATGAGGATAACGGTTATACGGTATTTTCTTTGATTTGCGAGGGAGAAGAGCTTACTTGCGTAGGCTTTTTTCAGTATATCCATGAGGGTGAAAATATAGAGGCAAAGGGAAGCTATACAGAGCATGTTTCTTATGGACAGCAGTTTAAAGTGGATAGTTATGAAATAAAAATCCCTCAGGATGCACTTGCCATAGAACGATATTTAGGTTCCGGTGCTATTAAGGGTATTGGCGTGGCTTTAGCGGCAAGGATTGTCAGAAGATTTGGGGAAGATACCCTGCGTATAATGGAGGAAGAGCCGGAACGCCTTTCAGAAGTAAAGGGAATTAGCCCTAAGGGAGCCAGAGAGATTTCGGCACAGATTGAGGAAAAGGCAGATATGCGAAAAGCCATGATATTTCTACAGCAATATGGGATTTCTGTGGCATTAGGAGTTAAAATTTTTCAAAAATATGGACAGGAAATGTATCGGATTTTACAGGAAAACCCTTATAAAATGGCAGAAGACATTGATGGTGTAGGATTTAAAATCGCAGATGATATTGCCGGTAGAATAGGTATTGAAAGAAATTCGGAATATAGGGTAAAAAGTGGACTTTTTTATGTCTTGACACTGGCTGCCAATCAAGGGCATACCTATTTACCTCAAAAGATTTTGATGGAAAAGACAGGGGAGATACTGGGCGTAGATGAGGAAATTATAGACAAATGTATCATGGATTTGTTGATTGATAGAAAGATTATTAAAAAAGAAGAGGCAATTTACGCATCGGTTTACTATCATTTGGAATTTGATACAGCCAGAATGTTAAAAGAGCTTAGTATTCCCACAAAAGAGGATACGGCAAGGGTAGAGCGGATTTTAGAGAGAATAGAAGAGCAAAATCATACCAGATTGGATGAATTACAAAGACAGGCGGTTTTTGGAGCAATACAAAACGGACTTATGGTAATCACAGGAGGCCCCGGTACAGGTAAGACCACAACGATTCATACCATACTTAGATATTTTGAAATAGAGGGAATGGATATTTTACTGGCAGCGCCGACCGGTAGGGCGGCAAAGCGTATGACAGAGACGACAGGATATGAAGCTAAGACCATTCATCGCATGTTAGAACTGTCCGGAGGTGTGGAAGGCAGTAGTCAAAGAGTACAGTTTGAACGAAATCAGGCAAACCCCCTGGAGGCGGATGTAATTATTATTGATGAGATGTCTATGGTGGATATTTACTTAATGCACTCTCTTTTATCTGCTATTTCTGTGGGAACCAGGCTGATTTTAGTGGGGGATGTAGACCAGTTGCCCAGTGTGGGACCGGGCAGGGTCTTGGCAGATATTATTGAGTCTAATGCCTTCCCTCTGGTAAAATTAACCAAAATTTTCAGACAGGCATCCAGTAGCGATATTGTTGTGAATGCGCACAAGATTAATCAGGGCGAGGATGTGGTGATTGATAATCAAAGCAGGGATTTTTTCTTTCTAAAACGATACGATGCCAGCGTGATTTTAAGGGTTTTGGTTGCACTTATTCAGGAAAAATTACCGGGATATGTGGATGCCAAGCCTTATGATATACAGGTGCTTACTCCCATGAGAAAAGGAATTTTGGGGGTTGAAAACTTAAATATGATTTTGCAAAAGTACCTAAATCCTCCGGATAGACAGAAGGCGGAAAGAGAGTATGGACAGGGACTTTTTCGTGAAGGCGACAAGGTTATGCAGATAAAAAACAACTATCAACTGGAGTGGGAAATCCGTGGAAAGTACGGGATTGCTACGGAAAAAGGAGTGGGTGTTTTTAACGGAGATATGGGAATTATAAGGGAAATCAACAGTCCGGCGGAAATCCTTTTGGTAGAGTATGATGAGGGGAGATTTGTAGAATATTCCTTTAAGCAGTTGGATGAACTGGAGCTTGCCTATGCGGTAACCATCCATAAATCACAAGGAAGTGAATATCCCGCTGTTATTTTGCCGCTTTTAGGGGGCCCCCGCATGCTTTTAAATCGAAACTTGCTCTATACAGGAATTACAAGGGCAAGAAAGTGTGTAACGATTGTGGGAAGTGAAGAGACCTTTAAAGAGATGATTGCCCACAAGGAGCAAAATCAAAGATATACGGGACTTGAAAAGCAATTAGAAGAATTTGATGAGAGATAAAAATAAAAAATTAAAAATAAGAAAAGGAGTTTATGGAGGGGAGAATAAAAAAATATTTCAATACTGTAAAAGAATCCTTTTTGGATGCCTTGTATCCAAAAACTTGTGCTCTTTGTGGAAATATTTTGTTATCCAAAGAAAGAGGGATTTGTAGAGAGTGTTCCAAAACTTTAAGATTAGTTGAGGAGCCAAGATGTAAAAAGTGTGGAAAAGCTATCAGAGACTGGCAGGAAGAATTTTGTTTGGATTGTAGAAAGCATACCCATAGTTTTGTATGCAATCGGGGAATTTTTTCTTATAATGAGCAGATGCAAGATGCCATAGCTCGTTGGAAGTTTCAGGGAAGAAGAGAATATAGCCAATTTTTCGGGGATGCAATGTACTATTACGGTAAGTCTTATATTAAACATTGTGAGGCCCAAGTGCTTTTTTCTATGCCCATCCATAAGGATAAAAAGAAATTAAGAGGTTTCAATCAGGCAGAGGATTTGGCAAAAATCATTGAAAAATATACGCAAATTCCTTATTTGGGGGATTTTTTAATTAGAAAGAGAAATACGAAAGCAATGAAAGACTTAAATGCCAATGAAAGAAGAGTAAATTTGCGAGGAGCCTTTGATTATTTGGGAGAAAATCCGGGCTATAAAAGAGCTTTGCTGATTGATGATATTTATACAACCGGAAGCAGTTTGGATGAAGTTAGCAAAGTTTTAAAGGCGGTGGGCATCGAAGAAGTCTATACCATGACCCTGTGTGTGGGAGAAAGTGAAAAATAAATCTTTTCTTAGGCATTTGGGCGTTTGAGTAAAAGTTTTGGGAAATAAGAGAGGAGATTGTATGGCAATTTATGTAAATGAAGAAAAGGGTTTGTTTCAAATTGATACAAAAAATGCAAGTTATCAGATGAAAGTAAGTAAGTCGGGCTACTTGTTGCATACCTATTATGGAAGAAAAATCAAAGAGGATGTCAGTGGGGAGCTTTCTTACTATGATAGGGGATTTTCAGGAAATCCCCCGGAAGTCGGTACCGATAGAAGGTTTTCTTTGGATGCTCTTCCTCAGGAATATTCCTGCTATGGTCAGGGTGATTATAGAAATGTGGCATTTTTGGTAAAAGATAAAGATGGGGTCTTTGGATGTCACTTAAAGTACGATTCTTATGAGGTGGATGCAGACCTCGATTTTGCTTTGCTTCCTCATATCCATAATTTTGAGGGACGGGAAGATATAGAGAGTTTAAAAATCAGGCTGAAAGATAAAAGTCTAAATTTATATGTGGATTTATACTATCATGTCTTGCCCTACTTGGATGTGATTGCAAGGAGCGTGGTGGTAACAAATGCCGGAGAGGATCAGGTGTTTATTGAAAAAATAGCAAGCGGTCAACTTGACTTTTTGGCAGGAGATTTTGATCTTTTGCATTTCCACGGAAGACATTGTAAGGAAAGGCAGACGGAGAGGATAGCCCTAACTTATGCAGGACAAAGTATAGGAAGTCTTAGGGGGACATCAAGTCATCAGGAAAATCCTTTCTTGATTTTAGCTGATAGAGAATGTAATGAAGAGCAGGGGGATTGTTATGGACTCCACCTGCTTTACAGCGGAAATTTCCATATGCAAGCGGATAAAGACCAGTATGCGCAGACTCGTCTGCTTGCGGGAATCCATGAGGAAATGTTTTCGTACAGGTTGGATAGTGGGGAGACTTTTATTTCACCACAGTTGGCAATCACTTTTTCTAAAGACGGTTTGACCGGTTTATCCCATAACTGTCACAGCTTAATCCGCTACCATATTTGCAGAGGTAAGTTTCAAACGCAAAGGCGACCTGTTTTACTCAATAACTGGGAGGCAACTTATTTTGATTTTGATGGAGAAAAAATTAAAAAGATTGCTAAGCAGGCTTCTGAACTGGGTGTGGAAATGTTGGTTTTGGATGACGGTTGGTTTGGAAAAAGAGACAGTGATAATAGCGGACTTGGAGATTGGTGGGTAAATGAAGAAAAAATCGGGAGCAGTTTAAAGGAATTGGGGGAGGGAATTACCGCCTACGGTATGAAGTTTGGTCTTTGGATTGAGCCGGAAATGGTAAGTGAGGATAGTGACTTATATAGAAATCATCCTGATTTTGCTTTTTGTTTACCGGGAAAAGAGCCGGTTCGTTCCAGAAATCAGTTAGTTTTAGATTTTTCCAGAAAAGAAGTAGTGGACTACATCTATCAGGCATTGGCAAAGGTGATTTCTACTGCACCTATTTCCTATTTAAAAATGGATATGAATAGAAGTATCTGTGATGTTTACAGTAGAGTATGCAGGCATCAAAATCATGGAGAAATCATGTACAAATATGTTTTGGGAGTTTATGATTTTCTGGATAGAATTTCCAAAGATTTTCCTGATTTGTTTGTAGAGGGGTGTAGTGGCGGCGGCGGTCGCTTTGATGCCGGAATGCTGTATTATACGCCACAGATTTGGTGTAGCGATAATACAGATGCTGTAGACAGGCTTTTTATACAAAATGGAACTTCCTACGGCTATCCAATCAGTAGTGTAGGTTCGCATGTATCCATTGTTCCTAACCATCAGACAGGTAGACTTACAGATTTAAAAACCAGAGCTATTGTGGCGATGGCGGGAAGTTTTGGCTATGAGTTGGATTTAAGCCTTTTATCGGATGAAGAAAAAGAAGCAGTAAAAGACCAGATTATCGACTATAAAAAGTACTGGAATTTGATTCAAAACGGTCATTATTACCGCTGTAAATTAGTAGGAAGTGCTATGGATGCGTCTGTTTGGATGTTTGTCAGTGAGGACAAGAGTGAGGGGCTTTTAAATGTGGTGACTTTGGATACAAATGCCAACGGTCCCGCTATCTACGTAAGGGCAAGAGGATTGGATGAAAATAAGGTTTATCAAGTAGAGGGCTTTGATAAACAATATAGCGGAGCAAGTCTTATGCACATGGGACTTTTGCTCCCTCTTATGCAAGGAGAGTATCAGGCACTACAGATTTATTTTAAAGAAGTAAGAGACTAAAAAGAGGAGGTAATGGCAAAAGCTGTTACCTCCTTTTGATAAAAGCCTTTAATGACATTTACTTTTATGCTAAAATGAAGAGTAGAATAAAAAAAAGAGAGGCATTTTATGATAAATGAAGAAAGAGTCTATTTGATGACACAATTATCACAATATGAAAAAGAGCAGGAAAAGCTAATTTCTATCAGCCGCTATTCCAGAAGAGATTATATAGGAATTGCTCTGATAGGGAACTTCTTTTTGATCACTATTGCCTATGCCTTGTTGTTAGCTCTGGTGGTAGCGGCAAATTTAGCCTATGTAATTAAAAATCTATACGATTTTAATTATATGGCAGTAGGGGCATTGGTTTTAATCGGCTATATTCTTTTGCTCAGTATCTACTCGGGGATTGTCTATATTTATAGAAGTATGAAATATAAAAAAGCACAAAATAGTGTTCATAGATACACAGAAGGATTACAAGCTTTGGTGAACCTATATAAAAAAGAAGAAATGATAAAAAATTCCGAGGAGGAAATGTAAGATGGAAATTATGGCAGAGTTTAAAGATAAAATACAAGAAGTCTATGCAAAAAGCGGAGCCTACTTGATTCCTATTATCAAGTTTGCTTTGGCACTCTTTACATTTTCGCAGATTAATAGTGGCTTAGGACAGTTTTCCTTGTTAAATAATCTTTTCATTGTTTTGGTGCTTAGTCTTTTGTGTGCGATTATGCCATGGTCGATGATAGCTGTTTTTTCAGGGATATTTGTTTTACTCCACAGTATTTTAGTGGGATATGAGGCAGGGGCTTTTGTTTTTGTCAGTTTTCTTTTAATGGGAATTTTGGCACTTAGATTTTGCGGCAAAAAGATGATTTTATTGGTTTTAGTCCCCTTGGCATTTAAAGCAAATATGCCTTTGTTAGTCCCCTTAGTGGCAGGACTTACTGCGGGAAGCAGTGCAGCATTAGCGGTGGCATGTGGAAGTTTTGTCTACGGTCTTTTTTCTTTTATTGCGTTCAATGCGGAAGCCTTAAAATTTACAAGTGCGGCAGATATTCCCATGAAGATGCAATTATTGATGAAGGGGACACTGCAAAACCCGGAATTGATGCTTTCTATTGTGGTAACTGCTTTGGTAGTATTGATAGTTTACCATTTGCGTAAATTTTCTATGGATTATTCATGGGATTTGGCAATTATCTTGGGTGGTGCTTCCTATATTGTATTAACTATGCTTGGTGCTACTGTCTTAGGTGTGAATCTTTCTTTGGTGGCAGTGCTTGCAGGAAGCATCGGTTCTGTTATTATTGCATATTTTGTAAAGATTTTTCTTTTCCATGTGGATTATAAACAGGTCAACCATTTGCAGTTTGAAGATGATGATTACTATTATTATGTAAAGGCCATTCCTAAAATCAAAGGAAAAGGAAAAAATGTAAAGAAAGAGAAAAAATCCTCCTCTCTAGAAGAGAAAAAAGGAAAAGATAAGGAGGAGCTTTCGGATACACAAGATTTTTCTAAAGCAATTGAAACAGAAGATTATCAAATAGAACAAAACTTTGAGGAAGTGGATTTTGAAAGTAAGTTAGAAAAATCTTTGAATGACTTTTAGTCGGATAAAAGATTTTTAAGAAAAGTTGGGATAGACAGTAATAAGGGGAAAAAGAATGAGTAGCATTTTGGATAGGTTTTTAAGTTTTTTCCATAGGCTTTCCTTGCCGCAGATTAAACTGATTGATGTTATACAGATACTTATTATAGCGACATTCTTATATTATATTTTTCGTTGGGTGCAAAATACAAGGGCATACTCTTTGATTAAGGGGTTAATTGTGGTAGGAGCTTTCTTGTTTGTGGCACAGCTATCAGGTATGGATGTGATTCTTTGGATTGTAAAAGAGTTGGGTTCTGCGGCGGTTGTATTATTTATTGTAATCTTTCAAGGGGAGATAAGAAAGGCACTGGAGCAGTTAGGACAAAAAGATTTTTTGGCATCTTTTTTACCGACGGCAAAAGAGGAATCGGATAAGGTAAATGACAGGACGATTAGTGAATTGGTAAGAGCCAGTTTTGATATGGCAGAAGTAAAGACAGGAGCTTTGATTGTGCTTGAGCAGGATATTTTGCTAAAAGAATGTGAAAGCACGGGAATTGCTTTGGATTCTGTAATTTCCAGCCAATTGCTGGTTAATATTTTCGAGCATAATACGCCTTTGCATGATGGGGCTGTATTGGTTAGAAATAATAGAATTGTGGCGGCGACCTGTTATTTACCACTTTCGGAAAATCCGAATTTGAGTAAACGATTGGGAACCAGGCATAGGGCAGCGCTGGGTATCAGTGAGGTCAGCGATTCTTTTACTATTATTATCTCGGAAGAAACGGGACGTGTATCGACGGCTTACAGAAGTGAGTTAAAGATAGGTATCTCTCCCAGTGAATTAAGAGAACAGCTTTATGCATTGCAAAAAGTGCAGGTAGCTGATCCTACCAAGTTTAAGTTGTGGAAAGGTAGGGAGAAACATGAAAAATAGTTTAACAGGAAATTGGATACTCAAATTAGCATCTTTGATAGTGGCTGCGGTGGTGTGGCTTGGAATTGTAAATATTGATGATCCGGTTATCACGCGTACTATTGATGGGATACAGGTGGATATCGTTAACGGAAGTTATATAGAGGAATTGGGAAAAAGTTACTCTATTTTGGCGGATGCAGACCAGATTGCGGTATCGGTAACGGGGAAGCGCTCTGTGATTGATTCGCTGGCAAAAGATGATTTTATAGCTTCGGCAGATCTTACACAAATAGTCAGCTTAGAAACTAATCCTTGTATGGTTCCGATTTCGGTTATTTGCAGTGAAGATCATGTAAATAGTGTACAGCCCAAAAAACAGGCTTTGGCACTTAATATAGAAAAAATGACCAGTGCAGATTTTATTATTTCGGCAAGTCGGGGAGATACGGAGCCAAAGACGGGATACGAGGTTGGAAAGCTGTCCGTAGAACCGGAAAAGGTTACTATTACAGGCCCGGAATCTTTAATTAATCGTATCGATAAAGTAGTTGCGGGTGTGGATGTTTCTGATATGACAGAAGATAAGCTGGTGGATGCTCAATTAAAGATTATTGATAAAAATCAGGATACTATGTCTGATTCAAAGACTCAGTATCTAAAATACAGTATCGGTGATAATCATGTCAGTGTTAGAGTAACCATCTGGAAAGTAGTAGATGGAATAGGTCTTTTAGCATCTTATACGGGAAGTCCGGCATCAGGTTATCAGGTAGCAGAAGTGACAACTACGCCTTCTACGATTTCTCTGGCAGCTTCTGAGGAGACTCTTGCAAAATTGCAGGAAGAGGGTAATATTATTGAGATTCCTAAACGGGTAATGGATGTTGGTGGCGAGAGTGCCGATAAGGAGATTACCGTGGACATTACAGATTATTTGCCTAAGGAGGCTATATTACCGAAAGATGTAAGTTCTTCAGTGATTATTAAGGCAGATATTTTACCGGAAGGAAGTAAGGAGTTTTCGGTAGAAACCAGTAATATTACAGTGAATAATAAGCCGGACGGTTATCGTGTTTCCTTTAATAGTGATAAGATTTCTGTTCGTATTAAGGGATTAGAATCAGAATTGGAAAACTTAAGTAAGGAACAAATTCAGGCAAGCATTGATTTGGGGCAAAAAAATGACTTGGCGCAAACTTTGCAGGTAAGTATTAATCTACCGGCAGGATATCAATTGGTGGAGCCGGTTTCTGTAAGTTTGACATTGGAAAAAACGGTTGACAGTTCCTCTTAACTTATAGTAGAATCAACTAGCGAATAGGGAGAAAACGATATGGTGAGTCAGAAAGTTACAATTAAAAATCCAACGGGTCTGCATTTAAGACCGGCCGGTGTATTATGTAAAGAAGCCATGCAGTTTAAATCATTGATTACCTTTACTTTTCAAGATGGAACAGCAAATGCAAAAAGTGTACTTAGTGTTTTGGGAGCATGTGTAAAATGTGGAGATGAAATTGAGCTGGTTTGTGAGGGTGAAGATGAAGTTCAGGCCTTAGAGACAGTAATAAGCGCAATAAAGAGTGGGTTAGGAGAGTAAAACTCTTCTTTTGGGGGAGAAGCTTCGAGAGTAGTCTTGAAGCTTTTTCTTATAGAAAAAATTAGGGTGAAAAATTATCTGAAAAAAGTGACAAAAGGGGAAAAAAGATGGGATTATACTCAATTGTAGTTCCGGTATATAATTCAAAACCGACATTGCCGGAATTATACAATAGGATACAGGCAGTATTTGATGATGTGATGAAAAGAGAGTTTGAGCTGATTTTAGTAGATGACGGTTCCAAAGATGGCTCCTTTGAAGAAATGGAAAAGTTAAGAGAAAGGGATCGACGTGTAAAAATTATACAGATGGCAAAAAACTTTGGTCAACATCCTGCACTGCTTTGCGGTTTTTCTTATGCCAAGGGAGATTTTATTATTACTATGGATGATGATTTACAACATCCGCCGGAAGAATTGCCAAAATTAATTGAAACCATGGATAAGAGAGAAGATGTTGATGTTATTATTGCTAAGTATCAGGGAAGAAAGCATGGATTTATTAGACGGTTTGGAACGAGAGTCTCTGTCTATGCAACTTCAAAGATGTTAAAAAAAGATCCGAATTTGGAAATTACAAGTTTTCGTTTAATGAGAAAGTTTATCGTGGATGCTATTTTAGGCATGGATGTCCACCTTCCTCAAATCGGGAATTTGTTGGTAAAAACATCAAATCGAATTATTAATGTGGAAGTACAGCATGATGCCAGAAAATATGGAAAGAGTGGTTACAGTTTTAAACGTTTGGCACATGATCTGCTCTATGATATTATGTCCCACTCGGCATTTCCTTTGATTATAGTAAGAGATATAGGTTTGGTTAGTTTTCTGATCAGTCTTATATTTGCCTTATCTATCTGTGTAAAATATTTTGCTTTTGGAAGTCCTGTGGCAGGTTGGAGCAGTATTATGGTTTTGTTATCCATGTATTTTGGACTTACTCTATTGGCAATCGGAATTATCGGTCAGTACTTGATGAATATATTAGAAGAAGCAAGAAAGATGCCTAATTATACCGTTCGGAAAAAGGATGTGGAATAATGAAAGAAATCGGTGGATATTACGAACTGGAAAGGTTTGATAAAGAGGAATATCATAGGGGACTTTTGGCTCTAAATTTAGGACGTACGGCACTTGTCTATGCAATGCAAAAAAATAAGGCAGATAAAATTTATTTGCCTTATTTTTTGTGTGATTCGGTAAAGGATATTTGTAAAGAGCAAGGGTGGGATATTGACTACTATCATATAGATAAAAATTTCAAGCCACTGGGGCTTAGACCTTTACGGCAGAGAGAATATCTATATTTGGTCAATTACTATGGGCAGATAAGTGATAGAGAAATTTTGGCTCTTAAAGAGACTTATCCAAAGCTGATAGTAGATCATGTTCATGATTTTTTTAGAAGACCTTTAGAGGGGATAATCAGCCTTTATTCCTGCCGGAAGTTTTTTGGAGTGTCCGACGGTGCTTACTTGTCTATGGATGGGGTGAACGAGGATAAAGAGTTAGAAGCGGATTATTCAGCGGGACGTATGTTGCATGTGTTGGGAAGATTGGAGAGGGACGCAGGAACCTACTATCAAAAAATGCTTGAAAATGCGGATACTTATCATGGTGAACAAGCTAAGAAAATGTCAAAATTGACTCAAAATCTATTGCGTGGCATTGATTATGACAAGACAAAAAAGATAAGAGAGGACAATTATGACCTTTTGGATACTTATTTGAAAAAAGAAAACGGAAAAGTCTTTTATAGGGGGCAAGGTCCTCTTGCTTATCCTTTTTATGTAAAAGATGGAGGAAGAATAAAAAGAGAATTGGCAAAAGAAAAAATTTATATCCCTACTTATTGGTCGAATGTCTTAAAAGATGAGGGAGTGAGTGATTTAGAAAAAGATTTGGCGGAGAATATCCTTCCTCTTCCCTGTGACCAAAGATATGATGCGAAAGATATGGTTAGGCTTGCAAAGAGCCTGCTTGCCTGTATGGAGAAAATAAAATGAAGAGAATTTTGATTTTGGGCTCCTTAGAGGAGTTTATAGAACTGGTAAAGATGGCAAAACAAAGAGGTCATTATGTACTTGTGTGTGATAAAAATGAAAATGGACCGGCAAAGGAGTGGGCAGATAAAAGCTATCATATAGATGTAAGAGAAATTGAAAAAATAGCAAGTCTTTGCAAAGAAGAAAAGATAGATACGATTTTAACCGCATTTTCAGACCTTTTGTTGGAGTGTATGGTAAAGATAGCGGACAGGGCAGGAATTAAAACCTATTTGACACCGGGGCAACTGTCCTGGTACAGAGATAAAAGGGAAATGAAAAAGATGTTTTCCAAATTGGGGATCTCCAGTCCCAAGTCGGTGGTTCTTGAGAGCGATTTTATAGAAGAGAGTCTTAAAAACCTACAATTTCCCATTGTCATAAAGCCGGTGGATATGTATGGTTCCAGAGGTATCTTTGTCTTAGATGAGCCGGGACAGGTAAGGGAAGTTTTTGAGGAAGCCTGTAAAAGTTCCGGTATAAAGAGTGTCTTGGCGGAAGAATATCACGATGGGTATGAGTTTAATGTGACTGCCTGGGTAATGTCGGGAGAACTTTATATATTGAGTATAGCGGATAGGGAAAAGACACAAGTTGTTAGGGGACAGATTCCTATCAATAGCAGAAATGTGTATCCCTCTTGTTTTACAAGACAGGTTTATGAAGA
>DATCYL010000017.1:0-1567 GCA_036570305.1 Lachnospiraceae bacterium | reverse complement strand
CTATTAATAACCGTATGACAAATCATGTTTTTGGATTGATTGAAAAAGCTGGTGTACCGACCCATTTGGTAAAAGAGCTAAGTGATAGAGAGACAGCAGTAAAAAAGGTAACAATTGTACCTTTGGAAGTGATTATTCGTAATGTGGCAGCAGGAAGTTTTTCTAAAAGAATGGGAGTGGAAGAAGGAAGAGAACTTCTTTGTCCTATTTTAGAGTTTAGTTATAAAGACGATGCTTTGGGAGATCCTTTTATTAATGATGATTATGCATTGGCTCTTGGAATTGCAAGTCAAGAAGATATAGATACTATTAAGAAATATACACATATTGTAAATAAAGTGATGAAAGAGTATTTCTTAAATGCAGGAATGAAATTGATTGATTTTAAAATTGAATTTGGTAAGACTGCGGATGGAACTATTATTTTAGCAGATGAAGTTTCTCCGGATACTTGTCGTCTTTGGGATGTAAATACAAATGAAAAATTAGATAAAGACCGTTTCCGTAGAGATATGGGAAATGTGGAGGAAGCTTATATAGAGGTCTTTAAAAGACTGGGACTTGCGTAAAGAAACTTGTGTGTTTACAGGGCTATAGAAAAGGGATAAATAGTTGATGAGAGACAAAAACCTTATGGATATAACGATGGAACATGAGTTAAGAGAAGAATGCGGTGTCTTCGGTATCTATGATTTGGATGGAAATGATGTAGCTTCTACCATTTATTATGGATTGTTGGCATTGCAGCACAGAGGGCAGGAAAGTTGTGGTATTGCAGTGACAAATACACAAGGACCCAAGGGGAAAATTCATTCTTATAAAGGGATGGGTTTGGTAAATGAGGTTTTTGTGGGGGATGTCCTAAATCATCTTCCGGGAAATATAGGTGTAGGGCATGACCGTTATTCGACAGCGGGTGCCAGCACAAGAGAGAATGCTCAGCCTTTGGTCTTGAACTATATAAAAGGAACCTTGGCGCTTGCTCATAACGGGAATTTGATTAATACAAAAGAATTAAAAAGAGAACTGGAAGTTGACGGTGCTATTTTTCAGACGACTATAGATACGGAAATTATGGCTTATCATATTGCACGGCAAAGGGTGAAAAACCACTCTATTGAAGAGGCGGTAAGTTGTGCTATGAAAAAAATGAAAGGTGCATATTCATTAATTGTTATGTCGCCCAGAAAACTAATCGGGGCTAGAGATCCTTTTGGGTTTAAGCCTCTGGTGATTGGGAAAAGAGACAATGCTTATATTATCACCTCGGAGACTTGTGCTTTGGATACAGTAGGTGCTACTTATGTAAGAGATGTGCTTCCGGGAGAAGTGGTTACCATTACCTGTGATGGACAAATCCATTCAGATACCAGATTATGTCCGAAGCAGGAAAAAACGGCAAGATGTGTTTTTGAATATATTTATTTTGCAAGACCGGATACCTATATTGATGGAGTAAGCGTTTATAATTCACGAATCATGGCAGGGCGTCTTTTAGCAAAGGATTCCCCTGTGGAGGCTGACTTGGTGGTGGGTGTTCCGGAGTCGGGAAATGCTGCTGCTATGG
>DATCYL010000016.1:0-4363 GCA_036570305.1 Lachnospiraceae bacterium | reverse complement strand
TTCTTACAGAGGAGGAACTGGAAAAGTTGCGGCAAGATGCAAAATTTTTATTTGAGAGCAAAGTGAAGTTTTTTGCTGCAAAGATGCAGGTATCTTATGGGCGTATTCAGATACGAAAACAAAAAAGTCGGTGGGGAAGTTGTAGTCAGGCAGGGAATTTGAATTTTAATTTGCTTCTTTTGCTTGCACCGGAAGAAGTTATAGACTATGTTGTGGTACATGAACTTTGTCACAGAAAGGAAATGAATCATTCTAAAAAATTTTGGGAATTGGTAGAGGATGTTTTTCCTAATTATAAGGAGTGCAGGAGTTGGCTTAGAGAAAATGGGGGCTATCTTATGCAAAGGGGAAATATCAGTGGCTAAATCCAACAAAAAGATACCAAAATCAAAACAAAAAGGAACTCTAAATATGGTAAGATGAGAAAAATAAGAAGTGAGCGAGGGTGAAAGATGAAAAGAGAATTAAAGGAGAGAGTTTTTTCGGGGACAAATTCTAAAGAGGTTTCTAAAAGAGAACTGGAACACAGAAAGCTTGCAAAGAAAGCAGGGTTAGAGGGGATTGTTCTTTTAAAAAATGAAGAAAATATTTTGCCTTTGGATAAAAATTGCAAAATTGCTTTATATGGAAAAGGTGCAGACCACACAGTAAAGGGCGGTACCGGTTCAGGGGATGTCAATGAAAGAGAGAGCATTAGCATTTACCAAGGTGTACTAAATGCGGGGTTTACTGTAACCACAAAGGAATGGATAGAAGAATATGACCGCATTTATATGAAAAGTCGTTATGAGTGGAGAGATAGGATTCTAAAAAAGGCGGAAAACACAGGGGATGAGTCCTCGGAGTTTTTTGCGATTTATTCGTCCGATCCCTTTTTTATGCCGGAGGAAAATCCGGTGACAAAGACCGATGCGGATGTAGCTATTTATGTTATTAGCCGTTTTTCGGGAGAAGGTATGGATAGGAGAGAGCAGGGAGGAGATTATTATCTGGATGATAATGAGAAAAAAACTCTAGGTGATATATGTCGACTTTATGATAGGGTTATTGTAGTGGTAAATACCGGTGGGCAAATGGACTTAAGTTTCTTGGATGACCATGATAATATCAAAGGTCTGTTTTATATCGGATATAGCGGAATGGAAGGTGGTAATGCCTTTGCAGACCTCCTTTTGGGAAAAGAAAATCCATCAGGAAAATTAACTGCAAGCTGGACTTACCGTTATGAAGATTATCCAAATGCAAAGAATTTTTCTTATATGACCGGGGATAAAGTGGAAAAATATGAGGAAGATATTTATGTAGGCTATCGTTATTTTGAAAGCTTTAAAATTCCTGTGAGATATGGATTTGGATATGGTTTGTCCTATACAGATTTTTCTGTTCAAACACTGTCTTTGGATAAGGAAATCAAGGAAGAAGGAAGCCAAATTCGGGTGGAAGTGGCTGTGAAAAATATAAAAGACAGTTTTTCAGGAAAAGAAATTGTACAGCTTTACCTTGCTTTGCCGGATGGTAAGTTAAAAAAAGAAGATAAACGCCTCTTGGCGTTTCAAAAGACAAAACGCTTATCTTGTGGAGAAGAAGAAAAACTGACTCTTTCCTTTGCTCCTTATGATATGGCATCTTTTGATGAGCAAACTATGTCGTGGATTTTGGAAGAGGGAGAATATGGTTTGCTTGTAGGAAATTCTCTACAGAGTGCTGTTTGTTGTGGAAAAATCAAGGTGGAAGAAAATTTAGTTTTTGCAAAGGTCAAAGAAGTTTTTCCTTTGGATAGAGAATTACAAAGGTTTGAAGCAGGAGAGAAAAAGTTTTTTGAAATAGCTAAAGGTGTAAAAGAGATTTCTTTAGGTCTTGCAGATGTTAAGACAGAGGCGATTACCTATCGTCAATCCAAAGAATATACAGAAAAAGAAGCAAGAGAATTTGTAGATAGTTTGACATTAGATCAATGTATTGCTTTAGCGACGGGAGATCCCCATAAGGGGCAGGGGAGCAATTTAGGCGCGGCAGGAATTTCTGTTCCGGGCTCTGCGGGAGAGACTAGTGAAATTGCTCGTCAAAACGGTTTGGCAAGTATGGTGCTGGCGGATGGACCGGCGGGACTTCGTTTGATGAAATATTATGATGTTCAGGATGGAAAAATCGTATCTAAGCCATTTATGTTTAGTTTGGAAAATGGTCTTTTTTGTCCGGAGTATAAGGAACAGGTAGGGGAACGCTATTATCAATATTGCACTGCTATCCCGGTGGGAGTAAACCTTGCACAGACTTGGAATCTTCCTTTGGTAGAGGAACTTGGAGTTATGATTGCTAAGGAAATGGAAGAATTTAGAGTAAGTTTATGGTTGGCCCCGGGAATGAATATTAACAGAAATCCGCTGTGTGGAAGAAACTTTGAATATTATTCAGAGGACCCTCTCCTTAGCGGAAAGATAGCATCAGCCATGACAAAGGGCGTTCAGAGTTTGCCCGGACATGGAACTACCATCAAGCATTTTGCCTGCAATAATGTGGAAGATGATCGTATGCAGTCAAATAGTGTAGTATCGGAAAGAGCCTTGCGTGAAATTTACTTAAAAGGTTTTGAAATTGCTGTAAAAGAATCTCAGCCTATGTCCATAATGACCAGTTATAATCTTATCAATGGTATTCATTCGGCAAACCATAAAGGGCTTTGTACGGATATTGCAAGAAGCGAGTGGGGCTATAGAGGGATGATTATGACAGACTGGACCACTACAGAGCAGGGAGAAGACTGTACAGCATCAGGTTGTATGAGAGCCGGAAATGATGTGGTTATGCCGGGAACTTTGGCAGATAGAGAAAATATCAAAAAAGAACTGGAAGATGGAAGTTTAGATATTGAAGATTTGAAAGCTTGTATTGCCAGACTGGTAGATACTATATGGAAATCAAGAGAGTATAAATAAGGTTAAAAAGAATTAGACCTCAGAAACTGAAAGAAAACAGATTCTGGGGTCTTTTTATAAGGTTTCATTGTATATAATAGTTCTTTCTTTATACTAAATAGGTAAAAATGAGAAAGTAAGGGTGGATATTTGTAAAAATTAAGAGGATAATAATTGATTTCGTTCGGATTGTTTCTTATACTATAAACAATATAAACTATAAAGGAAGAGATAGTCTCCTGACTTTGGATGGAGCCCTTTTATAGTGGTTAGAGAAAGTGGAGAAATCAAAGGAATGGAAATAAAAGAACGAGTTGCTGTCTGGCTGGATGAATTGCTAAAGGATGCCATGCCGGTGGAGGCAAAAGGAATTTATTTTGGTTTGTATGAAAATAAAGAGATGTGGCAATTACGATTAATAGGCGCCAAGGTGTTTGATGAGGATCCGGGAAAGTGGACGGCGAAAATGGTTTATATGCCGGAAAATGTAATGAGTTGGAAGCAGGATATAGACATGGCAGACCTACTGGAGGAAATTGCCGATGGTTTAAAAATTTATTTAAAAGAAGGGAAATGTCGGGAGATTCTTAAAGAAAAACGTGGTGTAGTGCTTGTGGATAATAAAGGTCATTTTCAGATAGTTTATGAAAAAGACAAGGAGAAACCACAAGTACAAGAGTCGGAAGAGTCCTTTCTGGTTCGTCCCTCAAAACAAAACTGGAAATTTGCTGTTTTTTGTATAGCTCTTTTAATAGCGGGTATTACTATGGATGGGGTGGACGCAGCGAGAGGTTTTCTGTTACTTATTTATTTAGTTACAGGGCTAGCTGCAAGTTTTTTTGCCTTACTTCCCTTGCCGGGATTTAAGGAGGTAAAAGTAAAAGAAAACACTATAGAGATTATTCGCTTTTGGATAAAAAGAAAAGTGTGTGATGTAGGGGATGTGGAGGGGATAAAATATAAGAAAAACAGAGGATTTTATAGAGTTTGTATAAAAGAGGGTATAAAAAAGAAATATTTTTGTTTGGACAACGATGATGAAAATGTTGAAAAATTTCTCGATTACATAAAATATAAAAGAGGGATTTCTCTTTAGGCATCAATATCTTGTATGAGGGAAAAAGTTTCTATACAAATGCTTGTAGATCTTATAAATAAAAGAAAAAAAGAGAAAAAACTAAAGAAAATTCGTTGACAAATAAAAGCAAAATGTGATATTATAACTGAGCTGTTGAAAGCAAAGTATTGTGGAAAAGAAATTTTAAAACAATTCAAAAAACTTCTTGACAAAGTTTTAGAAGTTGTGCTAAGATGGCAAAGTTCGCTAAGAGCGAAAGAACCTTGATAACTGAACAGTAAAACACATAAACTCGAAAATTCCAAAAGAAGTTCTAAGAGAACAAACCAAAAACAGTAAATGGAATGAATTAGCTAGAAGTTAATTCTGA
>DATCYL010000015.1:0-9113 GCA_036570305.1 Lachnospiraceae bacterium | reverse complement strand
ATCCAAGCTTTTTACTCCCAAAAAATCAAAAAAATCAAGGCTTTGTTGTTTTGCCTCTTCCAGAGAAATGGCAAAATCACTCTTAAAAGGATTTGCCCAAATACCGCTTTCTATAATAGCTCCTTGAATATAATCTTTATTTTCAGGACATGATAATTGACTAAGAACACTTCCTCCTCCGGCAGATTGTCCTCCAATCACAATATTATTGGCATCCCCTCCAAAAGCACATATATTCTCTTTGGTCCACTTTATAGCAAACTGCTGATCTAGATTCCCTAGATTCCAATCTGTGCTTGGCATATCCGGATGAACCAAAAATCCAAACACATTTAAACGATAGCTTACGGTAACTACTACCACACCTCTTCTCGCTATCCTTTCTCCGTCAAATTCCATTTCTGCTGTATTTCCCCACTGGTAAGCCCCACCATGAAACCAGACATAAACCGGCAATTTTTCCTCTTTATTTATAGCCGGAGTCCAAACATTTAAGTAAAGAGAGTCTTCACTCATGGGAATTTTACTATCCACATTCCATTCTCTGGTATAAATATTCTCCTTATTAAGCCCCGGAATACTCTGCATACAAATGGGAGCAAATTCTATACAGTCTTTCACCCCTTCCCATATCGGACATTCCTGTGGTTTTTTCCAACGATATTCCCCTATAGGAGCTCTCGCATAGGGAATCCCCTTATAAACAATAATTCTTGGATCTGCTGCTGCCGTACCTCTTATTTTTCCACTTTTTATCCTTGTACTTTTTATCATCTTATTTCTCCACATCCACCTCTATCATTGTCCATGAATGCTCTTTTAAAAGTATTTTACCATTCTCTATCTTTACATCCAGCTCTTCTACCCTTACTTTATCCGGCTCTTCCACAGTATTTGTGGCCTCAAAATCCGGATGATAGAGCCTGTAACATCTTGCTTTTTTCCAATTTATAGAAATTCCCCATATACTTACATCTACCAGACATTCTTCCTTTGCATCCTTATTTAAAAAAGAAAGTAAAATTTTATCTTTCGCTTCATTTATAGACGCTACAACATCTAAAAACTTTGTCTCTACAGTCCTTTTTCTTTCCTTTGCATCTAAAGCAAATTTTGCTTCGGGTAAACGATTTGAGTAATCAATAACTTCTTCCAGATTAAATCCATCGCTGTCTACATCCGATTCTAAATAATTAAAGCAAACAGAAAACTTCTTTGTCATCCATTTGAAAATATCATACTGTGCTCTTTTTAATATCTTATCTTCTTTGACCGAAATAGCTCCGCATACATTTACAAAAGGAGAATAAGAAGCAATTTCCACGATATCACTACTTTTTATAAAAGAATGTAAGATTCCGGCGGTTAATATCGCGTTTCTTAAGGTCGCCTTTTTATCTCCATCCTCCTCAAAATCCCAGGCATGCGTATTCCATTCATCCCAAGCGACCTTGATTTCTGATAAAGCATCATTGGTTCCTGCGATAATAGATGCCCTTGTCACCTCTGTCAACTTCGTTAGATAATCCGGTATATACATACATTGCTCATAATCTTCTTCTCTAAAAACACCATAACCTATAGAGTAATGATGGATAGCAATATGAGAAATCAATGGCTTTAAAAGGTGCGCTACCTGATAATTCCAATCACTCCCCAAATCGTAGCCACAAGCAACCAGCTCAATAGAAGAATCTACCCACTTCATCGCTTTGGCAAAATCTAAAGCTTTTTTTGCATAATCTATCACATTGCTTGCACCATACTGCCAGTCCCCATACATCTCATTTCCAAGCCCCCAGTATTTTACTCCAAATGGCTTTTCATAGCCTAAGGCTTTTCTCTTATTCGCATACTCTCCCTTATCTCCATTACAAAACTCTACCCAGTGCATAGCTTCTTCTGCCGTTCCACTTCCCATATTGACACACAGATAGGGCTCTGCTCCCACTTTCTTACACAGTTTTAGAAATTCTATAGTCCCCATGCTGTTGTCATCTTCTGCCAACCATGCATAATCAAAAGTTTTAGGGCGATTTCTTTTATCCCCTATTCCATCTTCCCAGTGGTAATTCGATACAAAATTCCCTCCGGGATATCTAAGCATAGGCACCCCAACATCCTTTAAAATTTCTATTACATCCTTTCTAAAACCATCCTCATCTGCTAACGGACTTTCAGGGGCATAAACGCTCCCATAAATAACATCCTTGCAATGTTCCATAAAATGTCCAAAAAGATATCTGCTGATTTTATTTCGACTTTTATTCCCATAAATATTTACTTTTGCTAATCTACTCATTTTATCCTCCCTCATATACTTATCCTTTTACGGCACCCGATACCAGGCTTTTTTGCACCTGATCACTTAGCAATAAATACATAAGAACTGTAGGGATAGTTGCAATCATAAGTCCTGCTCCTATTTCTCCCCACTTTGTCGTATAAGCCCCAACCATAGACATAATACCTACTGTTAATGTTTTATAACTAGCCTTATTAATAAACGTAACTGCAAACATCAGTTCATTCCACGAAGCGATAAATGTAAAAATACTTACTGTTGCTATTGCCGGTCGAATCAAAGGAAATATCACTAACAAAAACATGCGGTAGATTCCACAGCCATCTATAGCTGCCGCTTCTTCCATCTCCCTTGGGATAGACTCCATAAAGCTGGAAAACAAATAAACTGCCATAGGTAATCCAAAAGCTACATAAGGAATAATCAACGACCAGTAAGAATTCAAAAGTTGCGTTTTACTCAGAATAATAAACAAAGGTAAAAGTGCTGCATGGATAGGAATCATCATACCCAGCAAAATGAATTTCAAGGTAAGCTCTCTGCCTTTCCATAGCATTCTTGATATGGCAAAAGATGCCATTGCCGCAATAAACAAAGTAATGATAATGGTTACCGCTGTAACCAAAACACTATTAAACAAATACTGTATGATATTGGCATTAAAAAAAGCTTTCGAATAATTTCCAAATCTCCAGTGCTCTGGAAGACCCGCGATATTCCCTCCGAAAATTTCATGGTTATCCTTTAGAGAAAATCCTAAAAGCCAAATCAGAGGGTAAATTTGAATGAAAGCAAACAAAAGCAGAGGAATATGAATACCATTCTTTTTTATGACACTTAAAAATTTACTCATCAGTCTTTCCTCCTATTTCTAAAAACAGCTCTAAGCAAAACGGTAAGCAACAAGCATTCTACAATAACAAATATAGAAATTGCACTTCCATAGCCATATTTATAAGAATCAAAGATAGTCTTATACATATAGATTGTTGGTACTTCTGTAGAAAAGAAAGGGCCTCCGCCTGTCAATACATAAATCAAATCAAATATCTTCAAAGCTCCAATAAGAGAAAAAGTCGTACAAACGCCCAACACCGGCTTCAAAAGAGGGATGGTTATTCTAATAGCTGTCTGTACTTTACTTGCTCCATCTATTTTGGCAGCCTCGTTAATATCCGGTGATATCGACTTAATTCCCGCATACATAATAAGCATATGATATCCTATATACTGCCATAAATTAGGTACAAATGCAGAAATTAAAGCAGTACTTTCCTGTCCCAACCAATCCTGTCCTTTTAAACCCACCATTTGTAGAAGGGCATTTAAAAGTCCATAATCTCCATTGTAAATTTTTTGCCACAACTGCCCAATTACTACTCCCGATATAATCACCGGTATAAAAAATGTGGTTCTATAAAATTTTTCTCCCCTTTTTATGTTAGCAACCACAAGTGCTAAAAGTAAAGAAAAGGGTAATTGTAAAAACAAAGAGCAGGCAGCATACAGCAAAGAATTAATAAGAGAGTGAAGAAATCTCTCATCTCCAAAAAGAGACTTATAATTTTCAATGCCGATAAAATTTCCTTTTCCTATTCCATTCCAATTCAAAAGACTATAATAAACGGACATTATTATCGGTACAATAACAAAAACCAAAAGCAGAAATATCGTTGGAAAAATAAATAAAATAACTGCTTTTTTGTTAGATAATATTTTGGTCATTTTTATCTTCTCCCTATCTTTAAATATAGGACTACAATTTCTTGTAGTCCTACTCTATCGCATTATTTTACATAAAATTCTGACGGTTGTAATTTTGACATATGCTCTCCAAACTCTTCAGGTGTAATTTTCTTTGCCAATAACTGTGCTAATAAATCTTTATAACTTTCTGAATCTTCTGCAGAAAGGATGTTATCCCACCATGAAATATAAGATGTTCCCGTTTCCATTAAGGCTGCTGATTCTGTATCTAACGGAGTTAATCCTGAAGTATCTACATCGCTTGTATCCCAGCATGGTAGCCCTGCGCCCTGCTGATAGCCTACCTCACCAATTTTTTTGCTCAAATATTCTAAGTACTCTACCGCTTCTTTTGGATGCTTACATTCTGCATTAATATAATATCCATCTGAGCTTCCGCCTGAAAACTCTGTAATGCTTCCTGCCCCGCCGTCAATCACCGGGAATGGCACACAAGTTACCTTCCCTTTGGTGGGTGATGATTCCGCTTGAATTGAGGTGTGAATCCAATTTGCTTGATAAATCATAGCTGCCTGTCCTGCAGAAAAGCCTTCTAACATCTCATCATAACTCATGCTCATCATATTCTCATTAAAGGCTCCTACATCCACCAATTCCTGCATTTTTTTTGCTGCCTCTATAAAACCTTCTGAATTAAATTTAGATGTGTCTCCAAAAGCCTCTTCAATTCCCTTATTTCCCGCAGTTCTTGCAGAAATAATATCGTATAGATACATACCCGGCCATCTATCCTTTTCACCCAAAATAAAGGGGGTGTATCCTGCCTCTCGCAATTTCTTACAAGCATCCAGCATCTCATCCCAGGTGGTTGGTATTTTCGCTCCTGCTTTTTCAAACATTTCTGTGTTACAATATAAGTTAGCTAAAAATGTTACCGTCGGTAAAGTGTATAACTTCTCATTATAAGTACACCCATCTAACATTCCGGGAAGGACTTTATTTAAGGTATCTTCTTTTACATACTCATCAATAGGCAATAAATAGCCGGCATCAATATAGGGTTTTACAAAGCTGCCTCCACTAAACATATAAGAAATATCCGGTGCTTCTCCTGCTGCAAAAGCTGTTTTTATTTTCGTTTTATACTGTTCTCCAGTAACCCCTTCCTGCACAATAGTTACTTCCGGATGCATCTTATGATATTCTTCCACCGAAGCTTCAATAATCTGCTTTACAGGATCTGTATCTGCCACAGACTGATGCCAAATCGTTAATGTAACCTCTTTATCATTTTCTTCTTTTTTTGTAGTATCTTTGCTTCCTCCACATGCAGAAAGTGATGCTGTCATAACTCCTGCCAGCAATAGAGCTCCCGTTCTTTTTAATGTCTTTTTCATCTTACTTTTCCTCCTATTCTCCTCTTTTTTCCGTTTAACTCTTTTTATAAAATAATTATAAGAAAAAAGAGCAAGTAGATACATTCAATCATTTTTCCAGAATGTTTCACAATCTTGCTCTTATTTCTTTTGACATTCATTATTTTGCTTTTTCTACCATCAATTTTCTATATTCCGTCACAGAAACACCAAAAACCTTCTTAAACCAAATGCTTAAATAATGAGCATCAGTAATTCCTATCTTCTTACCTATTTCAAAATCTTTCTCATTACTTGTATGAAGTAACTCTAACATTTTCATAAGTCTAAAATCCGAAAGAATTTCTCCATAATTTTTCCCAATAAATTTTTTTAAAAATCTACTTAAATGACTGACACTGATATTAAACTTTTCTGCCAGCAAATTTAATGTCAACTCCTCATTTTCTATATTACTATATAAATACTGCAAAATCTTTACTATAAAATCACTGTTATTTTCATGTTCTTTTACTTTTTTTCTAAGGATCAATTCTAAAACAATATTATTAAGCCCGTATTGTAACTGTTCTCTCTTATAAGACCAATCTAAAAATTTATCACAAAGAATATCCTTTCGATTACACCCCAAATCTATATACAATTTTTTACATGCATTTTTTATGTTCTCTTTTACCCGCTCTATGTCTCCCACCTGAGCTTCACATATAGCAACTACATTCTTCCCCACTTCCTCTATATTTCCTTGTTTTATAACACTTTCTATCCTATCCCATACGTCTCGCTGAAACTTCCTATCCTGAAGTCTTTCCTTTTGCTCTCTATGCTGGCTTCCAATACTTTCCAGAGCTTCCATATAAGCCCCATGGATTTGTTCCCACAAAAAAATCCCTCGTGACAATCCCACCAGTATTTGCAAATGGTATTTTGTTTGAATAAGCATTACTAAAATTTCCATGCACTCTTCAAAAGGTATCGAATCATAATAAGAAATAAGAATAATTCTGTTCCAAAAATCTTTCAGTACAATAATACCTTTATCATCTTTAAAAAACGCTTGTATCTCTTCCACTACTTTTATGAGCAACTGAGAATTTTCAAAATTTTCTCTAATAACCAACATACCTACTTTTATACGGTATTCTTTTGTTTTATCAAGTTCCAATCCATAGGAAATAAGGCGTTCCTTGATATCCTCCACTTGGCTATCTTTTAGTAAAATTTCATTTAGATAAATATCTCTTAATATCAATTTTTTTTCATCAATCTCATCCAAAACCTGTTTTTGTTCTGCTTTTTGATTCCATTCTTTTCGGATAGTATCCACCACCTTTTTTAATGAAAGATTGAGTTCTTCTGTTTGTATCGGCTTTAACAAATAATCAAATACACCGATTTTGATACTTCTTCGGGCATAGTCAAAGTTATCATAGCCTGTCAACAAAATAATTTTGATACTAGGAAATCTCCGCATACACTCTTCACTAAAATCAAGACCATCTTCTTGTGGCATACAAATATCACTAATGATTAAATCTGGTTTAACTGACTCAATTTCCTCTAAAGCAGTGGTAGCTCCTGCATATTCCCCTACAACTTCTATCCCCAAACCCTTTGCATCCATTTTCATTCTGACCAATTTTCTAATCAGCATTTCATCATCTACGAGAATTACCCTGATTGTTTTCATACTCTATCTCCCTCGCTTTATCTTTTCTTATATACAGATGTATTTCTAACATGTCTTTTTTTCTAATATCATAGAAGAAAGATTCCCCATAAAGTAGATGCAATCTTTGAATTGTCCCCCTAAGTCCCAAACTTTTTTTATCCTGTAATACCCCTTTCCCTAAAATCTCCTCTAGAAGTTCATCGCTAAAACCTCCCCCATTGTCTAAAACACTAATATGTAAATACCCCTCCTCACTATTTATATTTACCTGTATATATCCATACCCTTCTTTTGCTCGAATTCCATGCTGAAAAGCATTTTCTACCAGGGGTTGAATAGTAAGTTTCGGAATTTTATAGTCCATGCAATCTTCCTGTAATCTAACATCAAATTTAAAAGATTCCCCAAATCTAATTTTCAAAATATCCGCATAATCTATACTTATTTGGACTTCTTCTTTAATAGATAAAAATTCTTTCCCTCCACTTACTGACTTCCTATAAAAATTTCCCAGTTTCTCTACAAGCCTGATACTATTTTTCTCATCTCCACTTAAGATTAATGCCTCTATGGTATCCAAGGTATTATACAAAAAATGTGGCTTCATTAGCTCCTGCAATTCATTCATTTCCACTATACGAATTCGTTTTTGCTTTTCAATCGCTTGCTTTAAAAGATTTTTTATTTCTTTAACCATACGGTCATATCCAATAAAAAGATATTGAAATTCTCTTATAGATGATTTTTGACCAATCTCCTGCAAATCCCCGCGTTCCGCCTGTCCCATACTATCAAGAAGAATTTGAACCGGCTTTATTAAGGTATTTGCTGCCATTACGGAAACTCCCAAAATCACAATCCCCAAAACCACAATCAATAATATATTAAATTGTACCAATTTCACGAAATCATGTTCTCCCGATAGGAAGGAATAACGAATAATTTTCCAACCTCTCTCATGGTTCTTGATACCACTTAAATAATAATTTTTTCCTTCTCTCTTTTTTATCTCTAATAGTTCTCCTTGACTTTTTTCAACTTGTCTAATAGTCTTTTTTAACCCTACCTCCTCTTGCACCTTCCCTTTAGAAAATAGCAAATCTCCACTCACATTTACTATAGCTATTTGATCTTTACCGGATAAGACATCCTTAACAAGCACCTTTTCTAACTTATCGCCATTTAACTGTAGAGCAATTAAACCCATACTGGTAAAAGAGGACAAATTATTAAGGGAACGAATCAAAAGTAATACATTTTCTTTTCCTCTCTTTTCGACTACTAACTGTGCTGTTCCATAGGCTTTTTTTAAGTCTTTGTATTTTTCAAAAACCTCTTTTGTCAAATGGCGATTTCCTCCTACTGCTAGAGACTCCCCATCTTTATCTACCAAATAAACAGTTTCAATATTTTCTGAAAATTGCATCATAGAATAAATACGATTTGTCAAAATCTGTTGACGGCTAAAATCCGACACAATAGCGCCCACTTCCACCTGCTTTTGTACCGTTTCATCGCTCAATATCATTTTAGAATAATTATCTGCATTATCTATAATCGTTTGCAAAGAAACATCTATAGAATGGAGTGTTGCCATTGTCTCTTGACCCACAAGCTTTTCTTCATAAACCTGATACTGCCTTAAATATACGGTTAAGTAAATAAAAATACTAATAAAAATAAAACCTCCCAAAAAAAGAGATATTTTAAAACTCAACCGAAAATTTCTTATACTCTCTATCAATGATTTTTTCCACATCGTATCTCACTTTCTCCCCCAAAATTATTACCATAAAAAATTTTAACTCTTTTATCTAACATCTATTTATTTTATCATATATTAAATTTCATCCCAACTTTTATTCTCTCCTCCTTAACCCTTTCTTCAACTTAAAAGAGCTGAACCGTCTCAGCTCAACCCTTTTACAATCGTCTATAAATTATCTTTATCTTATCTGCTCTGCAATTTCCTTTAGTTTATGTTCTGCGTGATCAAAAAACATCTTGTATCCTTCGCAAAAATAACTACAATATCCATCCTTTTCCATAATTC
>DATCYL010000014.1:0-40006 GCA_036570305.1 Lachnospiraceae bacterium | reverse complement strand
TATTACGTGGTGTGCCTCTTTCTTTAAACCTTTTGAAGCTTTTTGTAACTTTTTATAAGGACTAATTAATCGTTTATACTGTTTTATAGTTTTTATGGCACCTACTGCAGATGCTCCCAGTGCACCAATACCACCCCACATTAGTCCATCCGCAGCCCCATTAATGGCACCCTTTTTTCCACCTGTAATATATCCAATAGCAGCTCCTGATACAGTACTGGATGCGACTCCCATTAATACAGGTAGTCCCGCACCACCAGTAGCAACTGTCAATGCAACAGCCCCTACCGTTGCCACTATCCCAATACTTACCTTAGCTCTATTCGATAAGGCTATATTTCCATCTTCATCCACATAATTTACCGGATTATTCAAGCAATAGGCATATAAGTTATACTGATTTAAGCTTCCTTGCTCTACTTCCAGCACATCCATATCATCTGCATTAATAAAGCGTCTTAAACTCGGGTCATAGTAACGGCTTTGCAGATAATACCACTTATATTCCTCATCATAAAAATATTCACGATATCTAAAAGGATTCTTACTGCCTATCTTTTGGGGTGTCTTATCCTCACTTGTTAAAACTCTTCCCCATGTATCATAAGTATAAGTTACCACCTGATTTCCGGCACTGTCAAGAAGTCCGATAACATCATTTTGCAGGTTATGAAGATAATAATAAACCGCTCCATTTACCTTCATACTAAAGAGTCTTCCCTTAT
Organism: Lachnospiraceae bacterium; assembly: GCA_036570305.1. Lineage (GTDB taxonomy): Bacteria > Bacillota > Clostridia > Lachnospirales > Lachnospiraceae > JAQVHQ01. The sequence continues at coordinate 39,281 of DATCYL010000014.1, read as the reverse complement.
CATCATAGACAAAAGAGATTGCATCATTATTCTTTGTCATGGCAAGTATCTGGCTACCATTTAAGATATATCTTTCTTCAGATTTTTTTCCGTTTTCTTCTATACTTTTTCGGATACGATATCCTTGAGCATTATAAAAGTATTGAACTTTTTGATTCCCTGCCTCTATCTTGGATAGTTCTCTTCCTCGACTCCAAGTCAGTTTTTTCCCAAAATAAGATATAGGATTTCCCAATGCATCATAGGTGAATTTTTCTCCGTTGAAAGAAATCATCTGATCTTTCCATCCACTTACCTGATATCCGTAGATATCTTCTTTTATCAGATTTTCTTCTTTAATTTCGCCCTCTTCATACTTATATTTTTTAACAGATATAAGATTTCCACCATTATCGTAACTATAGGTAATGCTCAAATTTTCCCAAAGGCTGTCCTCTTTAATAAGCTGGTTAAATCCATCATAAGTATATCTGGCTTTCAGCTGTCCATTTTCATAGATATCTGCGATATTTCCCAATTCATCATAAGTATATCGACTGGTGATATCGCCCTGGCTCACGGTCTCTACTACCGTCGTAGTTGTACCTGCTTTTTGTCCCGGCAGATAGGTGTAGCTTTTTACATAATCTTTCTGCGTAGTCTTATCTTTCAACACTACCTTTTCTTCTTTAATTCTTGCTAAATCATCATAACTATAGGAAAGTGCTTCTTTGCCATCTATCCAAATGCCGTAGAGAAGATTTTCTCCCTCTCCTTTTTGAACATTTCCATACAGATAATCTGTTTTTGTTATCTCTTCTTTTTCACCCGCTTTCACTGACTCATAAATGTTTTTCATTCTGTTTTTTTCATCATAAGAAATAAAGAGATTGCTACCTCCATCTTCTTTAATTCCTGTCAGTCTTCCTGTCAGGTCATATTCAAAGCATTCTGTAAGGTTTGCATTTCTATCCTCATGGCAGATTAAATTGCCCGCTACATCATACGTGTTTTTTGTCTCTAATTTTCCATTCCACAAAGTCTCTCTAACTCTAAGTTCCTTGTCATAAACATAACTACAGCTATCTCCATTTGCATAGCGGATAGTCTTTAATTCTCCATTATGAGGCAGATACTCCCTCTCCTCTACCAATTCATCCCCTGCCATGATACTTTTTAAATTCCCATAATTATCATAGCCATACTGATAAGTAAATCCATTATGGGAGATGCTGCTTAAACGCTCTGCCTTATCATAGGAATATAGAATTTTTCTTTCTTCTCCCGCACTTCCCTTTACTTCCACCAGTTTATCTGTAAGGGAATCATAGCTATATTCTGTTTTTACTCCCTTGGCATTCGTAGTCGATAAGAGTAGTCTCTCCTCTTTATCATAGATATTGGTTGTCACATGACCTCTTGCATCTATGGTTGTTGCTACCTGCTTAGCTTTAGGTGTATAGGTCATCTTTGTTTCTATTTTTTCACTGATGTCTTCTATGATAAAAATTGCACTTGGAGGTGCTTCTTCTCTTTCTTTTGATAAGCACACATCAATACCTTGTTCTTTTTTATCCCCCTCAAGGCATAAATATCGTTTACTATGTTCCTTGATAAAAACGTATCCTCCCTGCCTTTTCTCTACCTTAAATCTTTGAGAAACATTTCCTGCCTGATAAGGTTTGAGTAAAATTTTATCTGTTGTTTCGTCTACAGCAAGAGCGAATCCTCTTTCATAAGCCGGGCGGATAGTCACCGTAGTATCAGCTTCTTTTACCAAGATAAATCTCTGATTGTCTCCTCCGTGCTTGTAATAAGACGAAAGTTTTGCCCCCTCCTTTATTTGTCCACCATAGACATCCATATATTTTTCGTGCATAGCAAACTTTAGCATACACATTTGCTCTTTTTCTGCTATCAACCTATCTCCCTCTAAAGGATTTTGTGCCGGTACAAAATACCACTTTTGATGGTCATAGCTTTTATTAGTTGTCCATATAGACACCTCTGCTCCCTCTGCATAGGAAGCACTCGCATTGGTAAGTCCCCTCGTTTGGCTTTTGCACTTTGAAAGAATCTGATAACTCCCATCTTCCATCAACTCCAGCTTGAATTTTTGAGCATCTGTTGCGTTCTTTAAAAAAGCTGTCACAAGTGTATTATCTACATCATTTCCTCCATAGATATCTAGCGCCTTCGTCTTATCAGCTAAGGATACAAAAGTCATATAACCCTTACCGGCATCTCTTACCTGCCACTTTTGCCTATCATCTCCTTTTAGCTTATTTAATCCCACCTTTGCTGTATTTGCACCGGTAATTTCATTTAGTGTTAGGTAATTTCCCGAGTACCTCTCTCTAACATAGTAGACACCATTTACCGAAACCGCCTTATCCCACTTACTTCCGGTAATCACCGCACCCGTAGGATTTCCTTTTTCGTCATAAGCAAAATGATAGCTGATACCTTCTGTATTTTTTGCTCTTACTAAATCTTTCTTTCCATTTTGTCCATACTCAAAATTTCCTTGTTCTGCACTTATAAGCTTTTTTAAGTTTTGCTCTTTATCATAAGCAAACTTTTCTGATTCTATTACACTACCTGCCGATAAAAGATTTCCATTTTTATCATAAATAAAGCTTTCTGCATCATCTCTGATTATCTGAAAATCATCAAAATAAGCATCGTTAATCTGATTTGCAAAGAAAACATGAAACAAAATTGCCTTATATGATTTTTTGGTGTCTCCGTCAAAGTCATTAGGACTAATCGCCTTACTTACATATTGCCAGTCCATAATTCCCGGGTGGAAAGGAATTTCCTCCCACTTATAGCTTCCATCCGTATAAAGAAAGCCGACAACTATCGAGAACTCTTTTCCCCAAATAGCATTCGCTTTTGCCCAACCACTGACAATAAAGGTGTCATTCTCGTCGCCACTAATAGGGATATATTTCCAAAAACCTTTTCTTAAATCTTTATTTCCGTAAATACGAAGTCCGTATTCGCTATCTCTTCCTCCTTTTAAAATACGTCCGTCATGCCAAAGTACATTGTCGGTAGAGATTCCTTCATATCCTTTTGGTATAGCTGCATTCTCTTTTGCTTCCTCAAAGCTTCCATTTTCCAAGATATTAAAGGGATTTGCTACCTCTCCCTCCTCTAGCTGAAGACAAGTAACATAAGCCTCTCCCTTACTATTTTCTATATTAGGAATGACAAAAACACCCTTATAATTATTAGAGACAGAAAATGTCACACTTACCCTTTCCCAACCTTGATTAATCTCCTCTTTTGTACTCCCATGTAAACTTTGAGAATTTTTGATAAAAGCAAATCCTCCATCATTTGTAAAAGCGATGATACTAATATGGAAACCACCGTGCCCCTCTTCAATGTCTTTGGTTTTTATATAAGCAGATGCTGTGTAAAGTCCCTCCTTTAAATCCTTATACTGCCTGATACCCACTTTACCCATACCGCTTTCTTTACTTATAATGTGAAGAGATTTATTTCCTATGTACCCGGTATCGTTACTTACTTCTACCATGCCAGACTCTTTTTTATCCTGATGAAGCTCCCATTCTTTTAAATCTTCTTCAAATCGGGTATTTAACAAATAGTTTCTTATTGCTTTGCTCATACTACCTACTTTAGACAGCTTATGATTTTTCATTCCCTCTCTAAAGTACTCATAACTATTTGCATTTCCTTCCTCATCATGCACACAAAGCAAGCGACCTTCATCATCAAAATGATAGGTATAAACCTTATTATCCTGAGAAGAATCTATATTTCCATCTAAACCTGATTCTTCAAATATAGTAGTGCTTCCGTTTTTATAGATGATTTTTATAATCTGTCCAACTTCACCATTGCCCTTTTCTATAATCCTACACACTCTCGGGCTTGACATATCCATGCTATAGTCATAACAAATTTCATAACCGTTGGCATCCACCACCCTATTTAATTTATGTCCGTTGTAGAAAAATCTACTTTCCTTTTTATCAGGGTAAGTTACCTTAATTAAATGTGCATCCTGATCATAATCATACAAAGTTGCCCTACCTATACTATCCTCTATCTTAGTTAAAAATGTATTTGTGTACGTAAGGGTGATACTATATCCTTCGCTGTCCGTAATTTTAGTTAAATAGTAGCCATACATATCTTTTTGATAAGTGTAGGTGATTTTATTGCCATGCAAATCCTGCTCTTTGGTAAGACGCCCATCTCTAGCAAAAAATTTTTTATTCTTTTCCTTATCCTCCATTGTATAGTAATAGTCTCCATCACTTGAAGAGAGCCCAGTTAAAATATATCCTAAGCCATCTTCATCCTTTAACTTATCCCCATCACTACTATCTTTGTAAAAATAGTGGCTACTTCCATCTTCATCCACATAAAAATAAGGGTAGTCACGATTTGTCGTTTCTTTTAATTCGCAATATCCGCTCAAGCGGAAGCCTCGTCCTACACGTCTCCATGTATCCCCATCGCTTAAATTATAAACATGAGAAAGTATGGCAGGCATAATCCCACTGTGAGTAGTGGCATCAACATGCTTCCATACCAAGTTTCCATTATAGTCATTCACAAAACCGCTTCCTGCTCTATAAGTCTCTTGACTATGGTAGCTATAGTAATCCTCAAGACCTGTGGCATCTTTATAATAAATAAGTCCACACGGAAACTGTTCGCCACTGATTCCTAATGCATTGCCTCCCGGATAATCAGAGGTAACAAAAACTGACTCTGAAAACTTATTTTCATCTGCTGCCTTTAGCATGATTCCATGGTTATTCTGAGGATAATTATACCAATCTCTTACCAAGTTAGTTACATGAAAGTTTTTAGGTACTATCTGCATATGTCCATCTTTTATTACCGGTTCTGCCATCGTATAATCCAAAACCTTTTCTTCAAAAGAAGGCGCCTGATTCCATGTGGTTTTTCCCGAGCTCCATGAAGAAGTTACCCTATGGGCATGAATAGGAAATGCCGCTTCATCATCTGCTGAAAATTTATATTGCCATACGCAAATCCTCGCATCATAAATAATTGCTCCTGAAGGTAATAACGGAAGTTTATTAAACTTTAAAAAACTTCTGCAAATACCATATTCCCTGTTTTTCCCTACATAAAAAGAACCATACGTAGATACTACTGCATCATTAGGGGACTTTTGCTTAATAAAAGTATCAGCAATATCTTTAGATACTTTATTTGTCTCTGTATTAGGATCCAGAACAATTGGGTAGGCTCTATCTGCTGCCCGTAACCACTCTCTATCTACTTTTAACTCTACCTTTAACTGATTATCTTTTTCTTCTAAAATATCATAATAAATCCCTTTACTATAATTCCCCATAGCGTCATACATACAAGGTGCCGGTATGTGATAAATCAACCTGCCCTCATTATAAAAATTTAGGCTTCCATCGCTTCCCTTTTTTGTTTTTAACGACTCATGGATAAAAGAAAAAACAAAAGAATGTTCCAATGCCTCTTTGGATTTTAAAACCAGATTTTCTTTCAAAGTTTCTCCCGATAATATATAAGAAATATCTACTCCCTTCATAATCTCCGGATAAGTCGCTTTTGACATATGTTTATTCCGTATTAGTTCTTTAGGATATCCCCAAAGCTCTTTTGCATTTTCTTCTATCGGATTCTGATTTTCTATTTGAGCCAAGACGCTCTTCTCATTTTCTTGATAAATCCCAAATTTCAAAAGGTATCCCTCTTTAGCTACTTTAATAAAAGTATTCTCTTCTTTTTGAGCCGGTAAAAATTCTACCGAAAAATGCGGATTTCGATTTTTTAAACTTCCTGTCATTTCTTCTCTGTAAAGGCTATTATCAATTTCTATAAATTGATCACCCTGCTTATAATGTACAGCACTGGGATAAATAGCTATTACACCTCCATGATTGTTACTGTAAAACACTTTACTATGTATTTCTCTCTGAGCTTTATCCTCAAATAAAAGAGGACTTACAAAACTATTTTCTTTCTTCATATTTCTATTTTCTCCTTTTCTTTTTGTGACACTTTTCGTGTCTTTTTGTTTTAAAAAAATTTTCTTTTCTTTTTAAAACACTGCATAGCAATAACTATATCACTGATATTTTCCTATCCCGGGCAAGAAAAATCATCTATATGAAAGACACGATTTGTGTCTGTAACTATGTTATATCACTTGCCACGATTTGTGTCAACATCTTTTTTCTCTTTTATTTTCTGCCTTTACTTTTTCCTTCTCCAATGCTATCCTTTTTTTAACAAGTGCGTGAAAAGAGATAGAATAGGAGTCTTTTATGAATAATTTTGCTCAAATATTCAAGCAACTTCGCATCGACAATCAGATTTCGCAAGCAGATTTAGCATTAGCTCTCAAGATTTCCCGAAGTGCTATCAGCATGTATGAACGAGGGGAAAGAGAGCCGGATATCCATACTTTGGGAATCATTGCCGATTATTTTCAGGTGGATATGGATACCCTTATGGGACGAAAATCTTTAAAACAAAAAAATCCACTTCCAAACACAGAAGTGGATTATAAAACACTGCAAACTTTAATTGCTCGTAACGGACACAGCTTATCTACCGAAGAAAAGCAAAATCTAATCAAAACACTCTTGTCCTAACCTCTTTTTCTCCTCCTTAAAAGTGCTCGAAAGAGGGCAATCAGTCCTGAGAAAATACTTACTATAAGGAGGAGAAAAATTATCACAGCAAGTCCTTCCTCTACTTTTTCTCCCACCCTATCCATAATTTGCATATAAATGATAAACAAGGCAAGACACATAAGAAAAGACATACAAAAAACACTGCCCCAGGCAGAAAACTTGCGTCTTAGGTAAGCAAACACAAACAAGAGCAAAAATGCCAACATAGACAGCCCAAAGAAAAGTCCCAACCATTCCAGCAAAGAAAAATGATTGTCACTATTGATAAGAAGTCCTAAAACATTTACAAGAAAGAAAAATACCACAGGTCCCTTTTTAAAGGATAGCTGCCTTTTTTCTTTTCTTTCTTCTTTTTCCATTTCCTCCCTACTTCTTTGTAAGTCCACCTCTTTTATATTATCAAAAGAAAAGGCATTTTTTTCTTTTCTTTCTTCGTGCTTTTCTTCTATATTCTCAAAAAGAGTCCGGTAAGGTGAAGCTTGTTTATTTTCATCATTTTCGCTCTCTTTCCTATCTTCTAAAATCCTAAAATCTATCTTTGCATCCGGCTCTTTTTCTTCTACGTCTTCTTTTACAAAGTTTATATTTGCAAAGCTTAAATCTGAGGTATTCTTTTCTATTTTATCTTCGGCAAATATCGCCTGACTATCCCCCCAAAAGCTCTCCTGCTCTTTTGAGAAAGCAGATTTTTGAGACTCAGACGCCCCCATAGAAGTCGGATCTTTTAAGCTGCCGAGCAAAAATCGGTAAGCCTCATAAATCCTTTCGTATTCCTTAGGGTGTTCCTCCGGATGATAAAGTCTGGAGAGCTTTGCAAATTGCCTCTTAACTTCTCTTTGATCTGCTCCCTGCCTAATTTGCAAAAGCCTGCATGCTTCCTCTTTATTCATAGTCTTCTTCCTCTATACCATCATCCTCTGTATCATCATCCCATTCATCCTCAAAATCTTCTTCCGCAAACTCCTCCGGCTGATAGAATGGGTCTATTTTTTCTATTTCTTCCAGACTTCTCTCCAAATATCTTTGATAAAATAGAATACGCCTGCTTTCCTGGCTGTTTAAAGTCTCTTCAAACTGATTGAGTAAATGCATAATAAATTCTCTGGTATTGCCCATAGACATAGCATAGGCAGACAAAAGTCTTTCCTTTAACAAAATATTTTTTGCATCTTCTTTGGGATGGTGTTTTAATTTCTGCAAATTTTTTCTGGCTATTCCCAGTTCTTTTTTATCAACTTCTTTGGCAAAAACCTTACCTGTGCTTGTTTGACTGGATACCACCGTTACATCCACTTCCAATATCCCATCTATATCATAGGTAAAACGCACATCAATAGACTCTTCCCCTGCCGGTCTCGGTCTTACCGGTATAGAAAGCTCCCCCAAAAAGAGATTGTTCTTTTCATAAGGATCCTCACCCTGACTGATTCGTACAGAAATATGATTTTGTCTATCGTAAGTGGTATAAAACCTTTTTACTCTGGAGCTTGGAAGAGCTGTATTTCTCGGAATAATCGGTGTCATATAGCTGTTATCAGGATCTGCTTCATTTAAAGTAGCAATACCTAAAGTAAATGGGCAAATATCGGTCAAAATATAATCTCTCACCTTTTCTTCCCGATCCATAATACCAAGCACAGTTCCCAATCCTCTGGCAATCATCTCCTGCTCATCTGCCGTACTTTGGCTGACATCCCCAAACAAGTGACGTAAATACTCTCTGACCGCCGGCATCTTTGAGGAGCCTCCGGCACAAATAATCATATTCATATCCCTTGCCATAAATTGACCGTCTCTTAGAGCATGATGAATAACACCTTTCATTCTTCCAAACAAAGCAGCTCCGTCCTCGATTAATCTTTGGCTATGAAAGGTGCTTTGGTAAGTCTGCCCCCGATAATTCCAGTACATTAACACTTCTTCTTGCTCGCTTAATTGTCTTTTTATAGACTCCGCCGTCTTTATAAGTCCGGCATAATCTTCTTTGGATAAATCATCTCCTGCAATTTTATGCTCCTCTAAAAAGCTTTTGGCAATCACTTGATTAAAATCATCACCGCCAAGATGGTTATCCCCTGCCACCGCCAGGATTTCCACCATGTTTTCAAAACATTCTACAATGGAAATGTCCAAAGTTCCGCCACCGAAGTCAAAAATCAAAAAGCGCTTTTCCTCCTCTTCTTCCATATAGGCAAAAAGGGCTGCTGCACTTGGCTCATTAATCAGACGATTGACCTTGATACCCGCCAGTTCTCCCGCTTTTCTTGTCGCCACTCTCTGCTTGTCATGAAAATAAGCCGGAACAGAAATGACTGCCTCTTTAATCTCCTCCTGCAAATAGTTTTTTGCATCTTCTAACAAAGATGAAATCACAAAAGAACTAAGTTCCTCGGAAGAATACTTCCTATCTCCCAAAACAAAAGTCTTATCTGTACCCATATATCTTTTAAAAGACCCGACGGTTTTATCCGGATGACTAATCAAACGCTCTTTTGCAATCTCACCCACAATCAAACTTCCGTCTTCATCAATTCCAACCACACTTGGTGTCGTCACATTACCGAATTTATTAGGTATCAGCTCCACCTTTCCATCCCTATACACAGAAACCAGCGAGGTTGTTGTTCCCAGGTCAATTCCGATTTTTGCCATATATTCTCCTACACATTCTTCATTTATTTTTCTTTATTTTAAGAAATTTCAAATCTAATTTCAATCTGTATTTTTTCCTTTTATTCTGTCCTAAGTGCGGTTACCGGATCACTCTTTGCCGCTTTTTTTGAGGGAAGTAAACCACCCAGTAAGGTTAAGAGGACGCTTAAAAGAATCAAGATCAGTCCCGGTAAAATCGGTAATGTTGCTGATACCTCCTTTGTATTTGCTAAATGATGAATCAACATATTTCCGGGAATTAAAATTAACAAAGACAAACCGATTCCCATAACTCCTGCCAAAAATCCGATGATAAAAGTTTCTGCATTAAAAACTTGAGACACATTGCCCTTGGAGGCTCCCAAGGCACGCAAAATACCAATTTCCTTTTTTCTCTCCAAAACACTAATATAAGTAATCACCCCGATCATGATGGACGATACTATCAAAGATATGGCAACAAAAGCAATTAAAACATAGCTGATGACATCAATAATATCCGTGACGGAAGACATTAATGCCCCCACTACATCCGTATAGGTAATCACCTTTTCTTTTTGTCCCTCCTCTTTCATTTTAGTGTTATAATTATCCAAAATTTTAATAACTTCTTCCTTGCTGACAAAGTCTTTGGGATAAATATTAATAGCTGACGGCTTGGCAAAATCCACATACCCTAAAAGTCTTAAATTCTCCTCATAGCTTGCATTTTTTTCTCCCGCCATAGACATCATCAGCTCTTTTAGGCTATCCTCGGTCATATTCATCTGAAAGGCTTTTTTAAAGGCTTCTTCATCAAATTTCATTCCATCTGCCAAAGCAAGCTTAAGACTATCCCCCAAGCCTGCCATAGCCTCCTGCATCCCTTGTCCTATAGCCTCTGTCATTTGACCGCTTATCTGTCCCATTAAGGATGTCATCTGCCCTTTAAAACTATCGGCATTGGCAGTACCAAGCTGTCCCATCAGCTCTTTTATCACTTTCTCAAACTGCCCATTGACCTCTTCTTTGTCTATCACCTGCTCCATACCTGCAAAAAATCTAGTCTGCCCATCCGGACTATTAAAATAAGTAATAAAATGTTCCCCCATTTTACTAATATCCGGCAGATTGTTTTTCTCTGCATAGCTTATATAACCATTTGCCAAAGCTAGTGCCAGCTCTTCTATCTGCTCCCTTGTAAGACTTTCCAGCTTTACATCTGAAATTAAGTCTTCTTTTAAGCTTCCCATAAAAGCTTTAGCTTCTTCTGTCTGCAAATATTCCTCTATGTATTGGTCAAGTTGGTTAGGGTCCGTATAATGATTGGCTTCGACAAAGACCAGATAACCTTTTAAAAATTCTCTAAAAAGCTCCCTCGCTTCTTCCACCGAAATTTCTACCTGTATCTGGCTTAAGAGCTTATCTTCCACGAAAACTTTTAAAATCTCTTTTCCCTCAGAAGAATTTAAGTAGGATATCATATCATCAGATATATGAGAATAATCTGCCTGTGGATGTTGACTTGCATAGGTCTTATAGCCCTCCTGTAAGCTTTCCCCCAACCTTATCAACCCTTCCTGTGACAGGTTGATACTCATGGTTTTTAATAAACTTTCTACATCAAGAGAAGATAAGTCCATCCCTGTTAAGTCCAACTTACTAACATCCACTAAAGAAGATAAATCAAAATCCTCCCCCGCAAAGGCGGAAGAAAAATCTATGGTAGATAAATCCATACCAGAACCTAAGTCACTTATTTTATCTCCATCAAAAGCAAAGGCATCCTTTAATGCTCCACTGTCTATGGAAAACAGCTCCTTATTGTCAAAATTTTTCTTAGTATTTTCCCCAAATGCTTGCTTGGTAAATACATTGACATCCGGACTTTCCAACTGTTTGGCAACGATTTCACTCTTCTTTGCCTCCTCTACCACATGTTCCGTCAAACTTGCCGGATAGCCTATTCCCAGGCTAAGCGCTGATGCCTTGGCATCTTCTTTAGGCTTTACAATCCCCACAATTTTAAGCTTTTCCCCTTTTTCTACCAACCCTTGCATATAGTCTTTATTTTCATGCTTATCTCTCCAGACCTGATAATCCGGGTCATATTGGTAATAATCGGCACTTCTTACCAGTTTAAACTCTCTACCTAAAATTTCTGGGTAAGAATAGTCTGTCTTTTCTATATCCTCGCCTATGGTAACCGTCTCCTCTTTTAAAAACTGCTCCACCATAGTGTCCAGTTCTTTACTGTCTCTAAGTCCCAAAGCATAGGCAAGCAAGTCACTCATCTTCCCGCTTGAAGTCAAAACAAGAACCAATTCATCATGTTTTTTAGGCCAGTGCCCTGCCTTTATTTCATACTGCTCCTGATATAGCTTTAGACTTTGTGGCATTTCAAAAAAGACATCCGTACTCATTATCCTGCTCATTAGACTGTTTCCTGTACTTGAAGAGCCAAATCCCAAAGAAGTAAAAGACTGGTCAGGATTTACCTGCCTATAATCATCTTTATCTACCCTGTAAATTTGGGGCGATAAAAGATAAGTATAAGAAATGGCATTAGTATAATCTTTGATTTTACTTTTGTCACTGTCAAAATATGCTTTCAAAGACTTTAAATCATTGGCGTTCATGGTAGTAAACATATTGGTCACTGTCTTTACCACTTTGACCTTGTCACTTTCCTCCCCTGTTTCTTTTTTATCACTTTTTTCTGTATTTGCCCCCATCATCATAGAGGTCATATCAAAACCTGTGCTTTGAATTTGTAGGGGGTACTCGGATAGGGTATCTTCTTCTACCTTTTGAATATAGCGATTTACCCCGGTAGATAGGGCTAGAATCAGTGCAATCCCTATAATACCGATGGAACCTGCAAATGCTGTCAACAGTGTCCTTGCCTTTTTGGTTGTCAGGTTATGAAAACTTAGGGAAAGTGCTGTCAAAAAAGACATAGATGCCTTGCCTAAATTTTTGTGAATTGCCTCTGTCTGTCTCTCTTTCTCCTCATAAGGATTGCTATCCGAAATAATTTTTCCGTCCTTTAGGGTAACAATGCGATTGGCATACTCGGTGGCAAGTTCCGGATTGTGGGTAACCATAACCACCAGCCTATCCTTTGCTACTTCCTTTAACAAATCCATAACCTGCAAACTGGTATCACTGTCCAGTGCCCCTGTAGGCTCATCTGCCAGAACAATTTGAGGGTCATTTACCAAAGCTCTTGCTATAGCAACTCTTTGCATCTGTCCTCCGGAAAGCTGGTTTGGCCTTTTGTGAGCATGCTCATAAAGCCCCACCTCTTTTAATGCCAAAAGCGCCCTTTCCTTTCTCTCTTTTCTTCCTATACCGGAAATCGTAAGTGCCAGCTCCACATTTTCTGCTACCGTTTGGTGAGGAATCAGATTATAGCTTTGAAAGACAAAGCCTATGGTATGATTTCTATAAGAATCCCAGTCTCTATCTTTATACTTCTTCGTAGATACCCCATTGATAATCAAATCTCCACTGTCATAGCGATCCAAGCCGCCTATGATATTTAAAAGTGTAGTTTTTCCTGAACCGCTGGGTCCCAATATAGCCACAAACTCATTATCGCGCAAAGACAGGCTCACATCATCCAAAGCTCTCTGGATGAGGCTGCCTGTCTTATATTCTTTCCTTATATTTTGAATTTTTAACATCTACCTACTCCTTATCCCTCTTGATTCCCCCACTATTTCTACTGTCTACACCTTATCATTGGCAAATTTAATTGTCAACAATCCGCTTTTTATTATGTTAATCACAAAAACAACCGTTTTTCTGCTAAAATACATATATCTATACAAATTTAAAAATTTAGGAGATTTTATTATGTGGTTCAACAATCAAATATTTTATCAAATTTATCCTCTAGGCTTTTGTGACTGCCCCAAAGAAAATGACGGCATCTATCAAAATCGTATTCAAAAAATAGCCTCCTGGATTCCCCACCTTAAAAAACTTGGAATTACTTCTGTTTATTTTTCACCCATCTTTGAATCGGACAGACACGGCTACGATACCAGAGACTATAAAAAGATAGACATTCGCCTTGGAAACAATGAGGATTTTGCTCATCTTTGCAGGCAATTAAAAGAAAATGGAATTCGCATCGTCTTAGACGGTGTCTTTCATCATGTGGGACGTGGTTTTTGGGCATTTGAAGATGTCCGCACTAAAAGAGAAACCTCCCCTTATAAAGACTGGTTTTTTATTGATTTTTATGGAAATTCCGCCTACAATGACGGTTTTTATTATGAGGGCTGGGAAGGGCACTATGAATTAGTTAAATTAAATCTACAAAACCCGGCAGTAATCGACTATCTTTTTGACTGCATCCGCATGTGGATAGAATGCTTTGACATCGACGGGCTTCGTCTGGATGTTGCCTACTGCCTGGACACTGCTTTTATGCAGAATTTGCGTCATTTTTGCAAAAGTATCAAGGAGGATTTCTTCCTTTTGGGAGAAGTCTTATTCGGAGACTATAACCGTATTGTAAATCCGGATATGTTGGATAGCTGTACCAATTATGAATGCTACAAAGGTCTTTACTCCAGTTTTAACGACTTGAATTTCTTTGAAATCTCTCATTCTTTAAATCGCCAGTTTGGAAAAGACCCTTACGCCATTTATCAAAAAAAGCAACTTTTATCCTTTGTGGATAACCATGATGTCAACCGTATTGCCTCCATGTTAAGAGACAAGCATCACCTGCCCCTTATCTACGGCTTGCTTTTTGCCATGCCCGGTATTCCCTGTATATACTATGGAAGCGAGTGGGCATTAGAGGGAATCAAAGAAAACGGTTCTGATGACAATCTTCGCCCGGCTCTTTCTTATCCACATTGGAATGATTTAACGGAACTGATATCCACATTGGCAGAATTTAAGCAAACAGAAAAAGCTTTGATTTATGGAGATTATCAGGCTATCATCTTAACCAACCGCCAGATTATTTTCCAAAGAGAATTTGAAGAAGAAAAAATCTGGATTGCTATCAATGCTGATAGTGCTGATTTTTCAGCCTATATCCCTCAACATTTTGGTGCACATAGGGCTTTTGACCTGATTTCAAATCAGGAAGTCCCGCTTGATGGTAATATTTGTCTTCCTGCTTATAGTCTACATTATTGGAAGCTTGCTGCCCATTAAAATCCTTAGTGTTTTAGTCGAGTATTGCTTGCGATACCTGACCTCAAAGCGTATAATTTTCTTATAGTTTAGTCAAGAAACTTAAACATAGTTTAAAGGAGGTTTTTTACCATGAAAATGATGGATACTGTCCATGGACCTAAAAATATCTCTTCCATTATCCTTGGTTGTATGCGTATGCCTGCACTCTCGGTAGAAGAGGCTGCAAAAGTGATTCAAACCGCTGTAGATTTAGGCATCAATTTTTTTGATCATGCTACCTGTTATGGAAACGGGGAGGCGGAAAGTCGTTTCGGAGATGCCTTTGCCTTAACCGATATCAAACGAGAGGACATCTTTATCCAGAGCAAATGCGGACTTTGCTTTGAACGTCAAGAATTTGACTGGACAAAAGAAAATATTTTATCCAGCGTAGATGATAGCCTTAGGAGATTAAAAACAGATTATTTAGATGTACTTTTACTTCACAGACCGGATCTTATCTATGACCCTATAGAAGTTGCGGAGGCTTTTGATATCTTGGAAAAAAGCGGTAAAGTTCGCCATTTCGGAATCAGCAATGTTCCTCCTATGATGGCGGATGTTCTTAAAAAATATGTAAAACAACCCTTGGTCTTTAACCAGCTCCAGCTTTCTCTTGAGCAGTCACAGTTGATTGACCAGGCTCTTTACATTAACAATTTGACTACCGAGCGTTCTATTGACCGTGATAACGGCACCTTAGACTACTGTCGCCTGCATGATATTACCGTTCAGGCCTGGTCACCGCTTCAGGCAGGTATGTTTGACGGTTGTTTTGTTGACGATCCCCGTTTCCCCAAAATCAATCAGGCACTTGAAGACCTTGCAAAAAGCTATCAGGTTTCCAAAACCGCTATTGCACTTGCCTGGATTCTTCGTCATCCGGCAAAAATGCAGGTTATCGTTGGAACTATGAACCCTGACCACTTAAAAGAAGCTTGCCAGGCTGTTACCGTGGATTTAACGCACCACGAGTGGTATCAACTTTATCTTGCTTCCGGCAAAATATTGCCCTAACATTTGCTCTAGACAAAATAAAATCCCTACTTTCCTAAATAGGATTGTAGGGATTTTATTATATTTTTTTATCTTTTTATTAAAATCAAATCATCTAAAAGGCCTAAAATTCTTCCTTTTTTTGAACTTTATAAACGATAAGTCCGGATATCAACATGATAGCAAAATATCCTCCCGTATTAGAAAAATCTCCTGTTTTAGGTGATGTACGATTCTCTTCTTTTTTCCTTGTTTCCTCTTTATTAGCTTTTTTAAACTCTTTTTTAGGCGCTTTGGGTTCCTCTTTTTTAGGCTCCTTGGGTTCCTCTTTTTTAGGCTCCTTGGGTTCCTCTTTTTTAGGCTCCTTGGGCTCTTCTTTTTTAGGCTCCTTGGGCTCTTCTTTTTTAGGCTCCTTGGGCTCTTCTTTTTTAGGCTCTTCCACCTTTGTGTTAATTACTTTTCCACCATCATAGCTTACCTTATAAGTAATACCCTCCAAGACAATCCTTCCATCTACTTCATTTTTTTCTTTGATAGTATAGACATTTACCTTCTTGGATTTGATATCATCTACTACTTTAAGATTCTTAAATTCACCGCTCCAACCATTGTTTTTATTAAGTTTTAACTCCTCTTTTGTATTCTCTCCATTTTTGATAAGATACACTGTTACTTCCGGAGCATTTTTAACCTCTGTATTTTTCCATTCCTTTTCTACCTTTAAGCTTGTTGTTGCCGGTGTTAAAGGTGTTTGTTTTGGTTTTTCCTGATTCGTAATAACAAAACCATCTTTGCCGGAACCAAGTACCTGCACTTTATACCAGATATCTTCAAACTTAATGCTTCCTTCATTTTCAACAACCGCTTTGGAATCATCAAGCTCTCTAACTGTATATTCATACTCATGTTTATCTGTTTTGTCATACTGGTCTAAATCTTCAAATACCGCCTTTAGATTATCTTTTGTCAAGACAATCCTCTTTGCCGGATCTAAAGGTTTCTTATCCCTAAACAATTCCACCGTAACTTCGCCGGCAGCATCCTTTAAATTTCCTTTACTATCTAACCACTTCTTTTCAACAGGAATATTTATCTTTTTCGCTTTATTTTCCACCGTAAGTAAGGTTCCTTCGGTATCATCCGCATTCACCTCAAACTTTAATTCCTCTGCTGTTAGGGGATCAAAATCAATCCATTTAGGAGCACTGACTTCTTTTACCTTATAGCTTCCTACCGAAAGATTCTTTATATTAGCAATTCCCTCCTCATTTGTTTCCAGTATAATTTCTGACTGTCCATCTTTAATTACAGTTCCTTGAGAATTTTGGAGTCTAAACTTTACTCCCGCAATACCTTCTTTTGTCCCTGCAAGGTTTTTAACTATTTTTAACTCTCCTTTTATAGTTCCGGTAATACCTGCACTAACATTTATATTTTTAACTGTATAATTAAAGTCCTGCCCTTCAACCGCTTCCTTTTCCCATTCCTGGTACCATGCCTGTGAATGGTTTTCAAACTCTTTTTGCTTAAAATCCTTTATACTGGTCCTATAATAAATCACAAACCGGCTATGAGAAGCATGCCCCGCCGATATATACACCGATATTTTATTTCCATCAACCGTAATAGAGCATCCTACATACTCCTGTGCAAATTTATAAAGTGCATCCTGACCTGAAAATGTTTTTATCTCTTCATTATGGTCTGTTACCGTAATATAAAAACTATCCTTATCAAGTTCCTGTCCACCTTGGATTTGGTCTTCAATTCTAATCTCCTTAGCCACATATCCCTTGTTCATATTGGCATTTAGCCACCAGTTTACATGCTCGGTGTCATTGTGATCCATATTTCCTGTTTTATAATAAAACACACTGTTTGTGCCTGCCTTTGGCTTGACTACACTTACAGATACGTCCTTATTTCCCGCCCTTATAAATCCTTCTTTTGTATCTTCTTCCGACGTTTGTGCAAAATTTCTTCCACTTACTTCAAAGGAAACAAATCCCTCTACTTCATTTAACTTATCAACCTTTTCATTAAAAGTAATCGTTGCACCGTTTTCTCTAATTACTGCCTGACCGACGTTTATTCCTTGAACATCCAGTGGAATGCTTGTAGAAAAACCGTTCAACGAAATCTCATTTTCTCTTGTCCAGGTAATATTTATAATATCTCCATTTTTAATACTATAAGTATCATCTTCAGCAAACTTCACAGTTACCTTAAATCTTTCTCCATCATTGATTTGAGACTGCGAAACTTCTAAATCTCTTACTACCAAACCACTTATATCATTTCCCTGAGCATATACTTTGCCCGTAAGAAAAGCACCCCCTATAATACTGCTTAATATAAACAAAAGAGTTAATATTACAGTTTTTACTCTTACCTTCATGGTTTCTCTCCTCTCTATATCTTCATATTATATGTGCCGTGTATTTTCTAAAACTATCCTCCTTTCCTTATTCCTTTTATCCAAGCCCCAAATACACATATGGATTTTTATAAAATCCGGAGCTTATTTTTATAATATCATATTTTATATCTACGCTATTTCCAAAATCAAAGCCTGATATTTCGTGATTTTATTCTTTTTGCCCAAAAAAGAGAGCTTTAAAAAGCTATTATCATAGAAAAAAGGAACTTTCTCTACTTGTGCAGATAAAATTCCTTTTCGTCTTTTTGTATCCTATTTAGTTTCAAAGCCTATCTTTTTAAATGGAGCTTTCAGTCACCTCTTATCTTAAGATAAATCCATCCAAAATCTCGTGATATTCCCTAAGCGTCTTTGATTTTAAAAGCTTCTTATAAACTTTCTCATCTAATTTTACCGTTTTTTGCAGATAAGTCCACAGTTCTTTTAAATGAAACAAAACCGGCTTATCTCCTGACATATAGGTTTTCATTTCCGCCTCTTCCCACTGTAAAAAGGAAACCAATTCTCCCTCGGACATAGTTTCTCCTCCTTTAATCTGTCTAACCAGGGAAGGATCTGCCACCATGCCTCTTCCCAACATAAGAGCCTTCACCTTTTCTTTTCCCTTGGGAGTACTCTTTATGCCTTGCAAAAGTTCCTCATAATCTTTTGGACTTTTAATATCGCCATTATAGCACAGGGGATTTGTGGTCTTTTCTATCGCGTAAAAAAAGCTCTCTATATCCGGGCTATTCTTATAGTAATCTATCCTCAATCTGGGGTGAATGATTAATTCCTCCATTGGATATTTATTATAAATCTCCAATAATTCTGCAAACTCTTTTGTATTTTCCATACCCAACCTGGTTTTTATAGAAATTTTTCCTTTTTTATACTTAAAAATCTCCTCCAAAAAATCATCCAGGGCTTGAGGATTCTTCAAAAATCCCGCTCCTTTTCCTTTGGAAACTACCGTTTGGGACGGACAACCCAGATTTAAATTCACTTCTTTAAATCCTAACTCGGATAAATACTCTTCCAGCCTAAGAAAATCCTCACCTGATTTTGTCAGGATTTGGGGCACCAGATAGATACCCTGATTATTACCGGCATCAAGTTCTCTCAATTCTTTTTTACTCATCACTTTTTTCGTATGTGGCTCGATAAAAGGAGCAAAATATTTATCTATTCCTCCACAAAAGTACTTTTCTATCCCCATACGAAAAACATAGCCGGTCACTCCCTCTAAGGGAGCTAAGTATAGATTCATCTTACAGCCCTCTTTTCTTTTTATCTTTTTCTATGCTATAAAAATCCAAAAGGCTTGTCAATGCATTTAATAGGTAAAACTTGCTGCCATCGTTGATTTTTCTATAAGTTTTCTATAGAGAGGGGAGTTTTTAAGCAAATCCTCATGTTTGCCTTCAGCCACAACTTTTCCACTCTCCATAACTAC
Source organism: Lachnospiraceae bacterium (assembly GCA_036570305.1). Lineage (GTDB taxonomy): Bacteria > Bacillota > Clostridia > Lachnospirales > Lachnospiraceae > JAQVHQ01. Next base: position 19,900 of record DATCYL010000014.1, on the reverse strand, counting down.
GATTTTATCCACCTTTTCTATTGATTTCATCCTATGTGAAACCACCACTATCGTCTTTCCCTGCATCAGCTTATTTAATGCCTGCTGAATTTTCATTTCATTTTCTGCATCCAGACTGGCACTGATTTCATCTAAAAGCAAAATTGGAGCATTTTTCAAAAAGGCTCTTGCTATCGAGATTCTCTGGCGCTCTCCACCTGAAAGCTGACTTCCATTTTCTCCAATCCATGTATGATAGCCATCAGGAAGCTTTAATATAAATTCTTCACAATTTGCCATTCTTGCGGCATTTTTTACTTCCTCATCCGTAGCATCTGCCCGTCCCATGCGAATATTCTCCAAAATGGATGTATTAAATAAAATCACATCCTGAAAAACAAAGGACACTTTCTCAAACAGGGCATCCGTATCCAGTTTTTGTATATCAATTCCCCCTATGAGGATTTTCCCCTGATTATAGTCATACAATCTCGAAATCAAACGCAAAATCGTGGATTTTCCACATCCTGACGGTCCTACAATTGCTGTTACCTCATTTTGTTTGGCAGTAAAGTTCACCTTATCCAATACCTTTACCTCATCGTTATAAGAAAATCCCACCTCTTGAAAATCAATTGTAAACTCTCTAATATCTATATCTTTCCCCCTTTGTATCTTAGTTTTTCTAAGCTCATTAATACGTTTTACCCTTGCATCTATATAGAACATCTCTGCAAAATTTTCCTCTATAGCTGCCACTGCATCTACCAGGCGCACAGATGCCAACAAAAAACCGATTACATAAATCAAGTCTATTGCATCCGCTTTTAAAAGGCTTGCCGCTACCACTGTAACGCTTCCCAATGTTAATTTCATAAAAGATAGGGATGTTAAGATAGGAAGAACCTGTCCCATTTCACTTTTTAATCGAATTTTTTCTGATTCTTCCAGAGCAGATTCAATCTCTTTTAAAGTCTCTTCTTCCATGCCATAACTTTTGATTTCTCTTTGCATTTCAATCGTTTCTTGAAATGCTTCCGCATGTTTTCTATTTCTCCAAAAGTACTTTTCGCTCCCTTTCTTTTGTATGTTTTTGGACACAAGCATCATACACAATCCCAAAAGCAAGGGTAATATGACTGACAGACCCAAATAAGGATTGGAAATCAGCAAAAGAACACTTATCGCAAGCAAAAAGAAAACATAGCCAAAACACCTTGGTATAGCATGACTCATAGCATGTTCAATATCCGAAACATCCTGCATAATTGTCTGTGCCAAATCACTTAAATTATGTTTTGAGAAATACGAAATAGGTAACTTTTTTAGCCTTTTTGCTATATCCAATCTAAGATTCATAGCCTCTTCATAAGTCGCATTGAAAGTTTTTACGTATTCTAAATCCACCAAAAAATAGACCAGCGCCGTTACTATAGCAATAATAAAAAGATAATGTCCTCCTGATTGACGATTTCCTCTTAATACATTATCTCCAAAATACATAGCAACCATCATAAATGCCATATAACCCAAATTTAAGCAAAAAGAAATAGCAGCCGCTATACAAACAGCCTTTGCTCCACTATCCGTCAAGGCAAACTTCTTCTTTAAAAACTTTTTCATAACTTCACCCTCCATTCATTTGCACGCATATACTCTTCCTGGAGTCTTTTATATTTGGAATCTTTTTCCATTAATTGCACATGACTTCCCCTTTCTATTACCGCTCCCTTATCCACCACTAATATTTCATCCACATCTTTGATGGATGAAAGTCTATGGGCAATCATAATCACTGTCTTCCCTTTCATTAAATTGGACAGTGCTCTCTGTAGCTCATATTCGTTTTCCGGATCGGCACCGGCAGAGGCTTCATCCATGATAATCAAGCCCGCATCTTTTAAAATAGCCCTTGCAATCGTAATTCTTTGCATTTCTCCCCCGGATAAATGTACCCCTTTTGCCCCGATTTTTGTATTTTCCCTATCCGGAAATTTCTCTAAAATTTCATCACACTGTGCCAAGTGCAGGGCTCTTAAAACTTCCTCTTTACTTGCCTTTGGATTACCGATTTTTACATTATCATAAATACTTCTTTTAAAAAGTTTTGCATCCTGAAAAACATTCGCTATATTTTTTGCCAATGCACAACTGCTATATGCAGACAAAGGGATATCTCCCAGTCGGATCTCTCCTTTAGCGAGCGGATAAAAACCGGACAATAACTTTGCAAGTGTAGACTTTCCTGAACCGGAAGCTCCCACGAGCGCATAAGTTCTTTCCGCTTTCAGCTCTAAAGACAAATCTTCTATAATCATTCTGTCCGTATAACCAAAGCTTACCTGATCAAAAGTGATTGTATAGTCTTTGATTTCTTCTATATCTCCCTTTGGCATCTCTTTTTCTTTCATCTTCTCAAACAAATTTTCTATTTTTTCAATAGCACTGGATGCCTGAAAAACATACATTCCCACATACATAATTTTCATAAATGCCGCAAAAAGAATTCCGTTAAAAACTACATAAAACATAAACTTAACAAGGAAAACTTTTGGGCTTGTATTTTCCATATAGAAAAAAAAGAGAAACAACAAAAAAACCATATTAAAAAAAACTTGAAAAATAACATACCATTTTCGACAGCTCATACTATATTGCAAAGCCAATTTGGAATAATCTACGACCGACTTATAAAATTCTTTAATTGCTTTTACATTCGTCCTAAATACCTTTAGCACCTGCATACCGCGTACATATTCTACCGCGGTGGCGTTCATCCTTTCCTGTGCCTCCATATAGCTTTTCATAAAATTTTGATTTCCCATCATCTTTTGAATAAGAACCACTCCCAAAATCAAGCTAAATAAAAACAAAATACCCAGACGATAGTCAATAGCAAAGCTTAAAAATATTCCCAATAGGGGTACAAATACAGCCGTCGACAAATCGGGAATCAAATGTGCCACACTGGAATGGGTTAAGCCGGTATTATCATCTATAATTTTTCTAATCCTCCCGGACTCATTACCATCATAAAAAGCAAAAGAAGCTTTCATTAAATGATGTATTCCCTCCTTCTTTAAATTGGTTTCTAAACGAAACGCCAATTTATGAGTAAACCAGGTAGACATAAAATAAAAGACAGTGTTTGCAATTAAAAAGACTATGATTTTTAAAGACAACTTCAATGCCCACTCCATATCTTTTCGAATAATAATTGCTTTTAAAAAATCGTACATATAGTAGTAGCTAACAATAATACAAAATGCTGCTACTAAAGCCAAAAAAATTGCAATCCAGACATAATGTAACATTTCCGGCACATACTTTTTTAGTTTCCTATAAATCATTTTAAAACTCCTTTCCTCTTTGCTTCACTTGGTTAGCGTTATCTAACTCATAGTTATAGTATATGCCTTTTATTTTTGCTTGTAAACACTCCCTGCCTATTTATTTTACTTTTATAATCAGCAACTGACTGTCCTTTACCGCCACCATGGCATGCTCTCTTTTAGATTCTATTTCCACCAACTCCAAAGCATTTAATTCCAGCTTTTCTCCGGCTGACAAACAAATTTTTCCGCTAATTACAAATATTATTATTTTTGCCTCATTTTGATACTTCGGTACCTCGTTTCCCGCCAACAAAGATAGGTGAACCACCTGGTAATCCTCATTTTGAGTAACTACTCTCCCCAAAAGTGTATTAGGGTCTAAAAAATATTTTTTCATATTTTCTCCTTACTATAAAATATATTTACATGAAAAAATATTGTCTTGCAAGAAAGTAGATATCCTGCAAGACAATATTATATAAGCTTAAACTAAAAGATTCTCAATAGCTGCCTGCTCAATAGCAAGTCCTTTTTTATATCGTTGCATAAAGGCTTCAAACCCCTCTACATCCTTTGCATCCGCTTCCAAACTCTCTCCTTGTGCTTCGGCAAATACTGTAGAATTTAAATAGTCAGAGAGACTTTCTCCTTCTTTTTTATTTACCATATAAGAAGCTAAAATAGCCATTCCCCAAGGGCCACCCTCTCCTGCCGTCTCCATTACAGAAACAGGAGTGTTTAATGCCCCTGCCAAAAGCTTTTGTCCGACTCCTTTTGTTTTAAAAAGTCCTCCATGTCCCAAAACCGAATCGATTTGAACATTTTCTTCTTTTATAAGAATATCCATACCTACTTTGATGGCTCCCAAAGCGGTAAAAAGATGACTTCTCATAAAATTAGCAAGATTAAAATTGCTCTTAGGACTCCTTACAAACATAGGGCGTCCCTCTGATATACCTGTAATGTGCTCTCCTGACAAGTATCCGTAAGAAAGAAGTCCTCCCGCATCTGCATCTGCCTCCAGCGCTTTTTTGTATAATACTTCATACAAATGATTTACATCCACTTGCATACCCACAGATTCGCTAAACTCTTTAAAGAGTCCTACCCAGGCACTCAAATCCGAAGTTCCGTTATTGGCATGAACCATAGCTACCCCACTTCCATCCGGAGTGGTTACCATGTCAATTTCTTCATGCACCTTTGTAAGAGCCCTTTCCAAAACAATCATAGCAAAAATACTGGTTCCTGCCGAAACATTTCCTGTACGTTTTGCAACACTGTTCGTTGCCACCATACCGGTTCCCGCATCCCCTTCCGGAGGACACATAAAAACACCCGCTTCTAGTTGTCCGCTAGGATCTAGAAGCTTTGCTCCCTCTTTAGTCAAGCAACCTGCACTATCTCCTGCCGATAATACTTTAGGAAGAAGCTCTTTTATCTTCCATGTGTATCCCTTATCCGCTACCTGCACATCAAATATATCCAACATTTTTGCATCATAGTCATTTGTATCCGAGTCAATGGGAAACATTCCCGAGGCATCTCCGATTCCCAAAACTTTTTGCCCTGTAAGCTTCCAATGGATGTATCCGGAAAGTGTTGTGAAAAAAGCAAGATTTTTCACATGTTCTTCTCCATTTAAAATCGCCTGATATAAATGCGCAACACTCCATCTTTGCGGAATATTAAACTGAAAAACTTTTGTCAGCTCCTTTGCCGCCTGCCCCGTAATGACATTTCTCCATGTACGAAATGGTACCAAAAGCTCTCCCGCCTCGTCAAACGCCATGTAACCATGCATCATGGCACTAAAACCTAAAGCACCAAGCCGGGTAATTCCTACTCCATAGTTCTCCTTTACCTTAGCCACTAAATCTGCATAACTTTTTTGCAGACCCCTCCAGATATCCTCCAAACTATAAGTCCAAATCCCATTCTCTAAGCGATTTTCCCACTCAAAGCTTCCTGATGCCAAAACATTGGCTCCCTCATCTATCAAAACTGCCTTAATTCTGGTAGAGCCAAGCTCAATTCCCAATGAGGTTTTTCCCTGTTCAATCTTCTCCTTTATGCTGCTCATAAGACCTCCTCTATTTTACCTGCTTTACTGGCTTTTTTTCTAAAAAGAATTCTTTATCCATCATAATACGCCCACGAGAAAGTCGCAAGAATAACTTATCCTTCAAATAAAACTATTTTCCAAGACGAATAACATTCCAAGAAGCCTTGGCAAGATGGCTGGTCATAAATCCTCCATCTATCTGTGAGCGATTTACAGTTTTAGGAACTACTCTTTGCAAGCTTACACTGTTTACCGCTTTAAGGTCAGAATCCTCCATAACAATATGCTCTAAAACTTTGTACCCCTCCATACCGCGCAAATCTGTTGTCAACTCAATATCCTCATCCAAAGTACGATTTACAGCAAAAATTGTAAGTTCTTCCGTTTCTTCATTGTAGACAGAAACGCTCTCAATATCTGTTACCTTTTCGTGCTTTGCAGTGTCATGCACAGGGGTAGAAATAATCGGCTGCAATACTGTTCCTCTGCCATATTTTGATGCGTGCATAAAGGGATAAAAAATTGTCTGTTTCCATGCTCCGCCACCGCCTGCCTCTGTCATAATCGGTGCAATTACATTTACCAGCTGTGCCATACACGCCATCTTCACCCTATCCGCATGTTTTAAGAGTGTAATCAGCATAAGTCCTACCAAAAGCGCATCTTCAAAGGTGTATACATCCTCCAGCATAGGTGGTGCCACCTGCCATGGATGATTTTTTGTGATATCATCATCAGCCGCATTCGAATGAAACCATACATTCCACTCATCAAAACTGATATTAATATTTTTACGGCCTCTTTTTTTCGCCTTTACATAATCACAGGTCGCTATGACTGTGCGAATAAATTTGTCCATATCATCAGATTGTGCCAGAAAATCCAAAGTATCATTATCACGATTTCCATAATACTGGTGCATGGATACATAGTCTACAAAGTCATAGGTATGCTCTAAGGTCGTAGACTCCCATCTTGGAAATGTAGGCATATCAAGCGCCGAACTTCCGCAGGAGACAAGCTCAATGCTTGGGTCAATCAATTTCATAGCCTTGGCTGTTTCTTCCGCCAAGCGCCCATACTCTTTCATTGTTTTGTGTCCCAACTGCCAAGGTCCATCCATTTCATTTCCCAGACACCAGACCTTAACATTATGTGGATTGTCATAACCATGCTCTTTTCTTAAATCACTGTACTTCGTTCCTCCCGGATGATTACAATATTCCAACAAATTGCAGGCATCTGCAATACCTCTGGTTCCTAAGTTTACCGCCATCATCATCTCAGAATTTACTTTTTTTACCCATTTGGAAAATTCATTTAAGCCTACCTCATTTTTTTCAAGGCTTCTCCATGCAAGCTCCAGTCTGTGCGGTCTTTTCTCCACAGGACCCACACTATCTTCCCAGAAAAAGTTGGAGACAAAATTACCTCCCGGATAGCGAATAATGGGGACATCCAATTCCTTTACCAAATCTATTACATCTTTGCGAAAACCGTCCTCATCCGAAAGTGGATTCCCCGGCTGGTAAAGTCCATCATAAACAGCACGACCCAGATGCTCTATAAAAGAGCCGTAAATTCTTTTATCCACTTTTGAAACCTTAAAATCTTTATCAATCACCATTTTTGCTTTCTTACTCATAAATCTTTCCTCCTAAAAATTTATTCTTTTACCGCCCCCGCGGTCATACCCTCAATAAAGTGTTGTTGGAAGCATAAAAACAGTATAAAAATCGGTATAATAGAGAAAAATGCTCCCACCACCAACAAACTATAATTATCCCCATAGGGACTAATCAAAGTATTTAATCCCAAAGTCAAGGTATATTTGTTTGAAGACCGGATTACCAGCAATGGCCATAAATAATTGTTCCATGCATTCATTCCGTTTAGAATTGCCATAGCTGCAAAAGCAGGTCTCATAATCGGCATAATTAATCGAAAGAAAATCCCATATTCTGTTGCCCCATCGATTCTTCCGGCTTCTAACAGTGATTTTTGCAATCCCATCAAATACTGACGAAAGAAAAAGATAGTCGATGCATGAGCAACAAAAGGCAAAATGATTGCTACATAAGAATCCATAAATCCCCATGTTGTAATTTGCTTATAAAGCGGTAACATAACTACTTCAAAAGGTACCGACAAAATCACCAATACCACAACAAACAAAGCATTTTTTCCTTTAAAATCATAGGCAGCAAAACCATAACCCACAAAAGCACTAACCAGCAAAGTTGCCACCACAGTTATCACCGTTAATACAAGACTGTTTACAAACCATATCCAGTAATCATGTCCTCCTGTAAACAAAAGAATATAATTATCAAAACTCATCCTATCCCAGTCAATATTTAAATTAAGACCGAATTGTAATAAATCTCCTCCCGGCTTAAAACTGGCAAGAAAAATAGTATAGATAGGAATCATTATAAGCAGTGCTAAAAACGAAAACAGGATAACCATAGCCACTGTATATACTTTTCCGTGTTTCTCCTTTCTTTTCATCCTATTTTTCCTCCTTTTTAAAGGTTCCTGTCACTGTAAGCTGAATCAAATTAATTACCATGACAATTACAAGCAATACAAGGCCTACTGCACAGGCATAACCCATGGCCCTTTTTTCAATCCCCTGCCTATAAAGGTAGCCTACAATCGTCAAACCTATATTTTGCGGAGAATTATTTCCTTTCCATAACATATAACTCTCCGTAAACATAGCAAGCCCCGCATAAATACTAATTGTTAAAACATAAACTGTTGTAGGTTTGATTAAGGGAACCGTAATTTTAATAAATTGTTTCCACTTACTTGCACCGTCAATCGATGCCGCCTCATAAATATCTGTAGAAATACTCTGCAATCCGGCTAAAAAATATAAGATATTAACCCCCGTCCACCGCCATGATGCCAACAATAAAAGAGCCACATATCCTGTCCACTCTCCCTTTAACCATTTGATAGGACTTCCCTTAAAAATTCCCCAAATCTGATTTGCCAAAGATGATTCCATCTCCCCAAACATCAAGCGGAATATAGTTCCTGCCACTACTACAGAAGTAAGTGCCGGAAGAAAATAAATAGATTTAAAAAATCCCGGATGTTTCATTCTTTTACTATTTAATAACACCGCAAACAGCATGGGAAAGGGAATAAGTAATACTAAGGTTCCCACCATATATTTACTACTATTGTAAACAGCTTTTAAGAAAATTTTATCTGTCAAAAGCCTTTTATAATTATCTAGTCCTATCCACTCATTTTTTAATACATCCTTAAAACTTAACAAAACCCCATTTCCAATGGGACACATCCAAAACAGTACTACTGTCAGCACGAAAGGAAGTATAAACACATAGGGGGCTATTTTTTGAGAATAAAAAAGTTTTTTCATGCCAACCTCTTTTCTATAAAGGGAACGGGCTGTCTTTTAGGACAGCCCCTACTCTTTTACTTAAACTCATTTTCCAAGGTTTCCTGTGACTGTGCCAAAGCCTCTTTTACTTCCATACCACCCTCATAAATATTATTTAATGTTACGGTACAGAATTCATTATTAATGGATGGATATTTTTCACTGGTATAAGACTTAAGAGAACCTATACTGTCCTGAACATCCAGCAATGAATCAAAAGGTTTGGTTATAAAAAATTTCACATACTTATTTTCCGGATTTTGTGTTAACTTTGTATCTGTCCACACATCGATATTTACCGGATCAAATCCCAAAACGTTCCATACTTCCTCGTTTGCTTGCGAAGATAATTTAATATACGCAAATACTTCCGCTGCAAGGTCTGCATTTTCAGAAGACGCCACTACTGCTGTTCCTGTTCCACCACCTCCGATGGTTTTTACAACATCATTATCACCGAATACCGGAGGAGCCGCTATGGCTACCTTCCCATCTAAATCTGTTAAATACTGTAAAAATCTGGATGTTTGCCAGAAAGGCATAATCTGAACAGCCACGTTTCCACTATTGTATTCCGGATAAGCCTCTTCGTTATCCGGTTGTCCTCCGGCAACTGTCTGAAATGCACCTGTATCCTGCAAGTCCTTGATATAAGTAAGCACCTCAACCATCTTATCGCTTGTCAAAGCAAAGTTTCCATCTGCATCCAAATAATCAGCACCCTTTTGTGCCAACATCAAGTTGACCATCCACTGTGCTGTCGTTTCTACACAGGCAAAAGCCTTTCCTGTTGCCGCATAATACTTCTCACCCGCAGCTTTAAAATCATCCCAGGTTTTAATACTTGTGTAGTCAATCCCCGCACCTTTTAACAATTCATCATTGTAAAAAGCCACCGTAGTTCCTACGTGTGTAGGATATCCATAGTAATTACCCTCTTTTGAATAAATATTTAAACGGGATTCCACTACCGAATCTTTATAAGAGGTAATAGCTTCGTTTAAAGGTTTTAATCCTATATTACCTTTCATAAATGCCGGGAATTTCCCTAATTCTATATCCACAACATCCGGCGCACCTTTTCCCGACTCTAAAGCCAGAGATAATTTATTATGCATATCATCATACTGCATATTGCTAAGTACAAGTTTTACTTTCTTATCCGGATTTTGTTCGTTCCATTTTTCAGCCATGTTGGTGTAAAAATCCTGATGCATCTCTATAAATGTCCAAACCTCAAGTTCTGTGTAATCTCCGTCCACTTTCATTTCTTTTTTTCCTGATTGGTCATCTGCCGCCTTTTTCTCTTTTCCTCCGCCGCATCCGGCCAACATAGTCGTTGCCATAACTGCACACATTGCCATTGCCAAAAATCTTTTCTTCATTAACATATCCTCCTTTTTTATATTCACAAGGATCTTCCTTGTAAAGTTCTTACTGTAAAACCATTTCGATTACCATTCACTCTTTATTAGATGTCTTCATGAACAAAATCTTTTATAAAACGTTTCATATTATTTTTTATAATTTTTTCTTCTTATTCTCTAAATATCAGAAAAAAAGTATTTATATTGTTTTTCGTGACTTTATTATAGTTCCTTCTTGATTATTTTTCAAATATAAATTAAACGTTTAATTTTGTGCATATTGCATAATTTTTTCTATTTTTACCCGTTTTTATATAAGTTTTTGATTCTTTATTTCTGTTTTTCACCCTAATACATCTTTATTTTCCTGTTTCGTTTTTATTTTCTTTTATTTTTATAAAACGTTTAATAATCTTTCTCCCCTTATTGCCTCATCTTTTCCTCTTACACCAATCAGCCCTTCATAACAAACACTTGATAAATTGTACAAAGCATGCTTTATAAGCCCACTCACCGAACATCCTTTGGCAAGTTGAGTTTTTAGCCTATCATCCCAACAAACAAAAAAGTTCTCAGAATATTTTTATATCCTGAGAACTTCCCGCTTTTTATAACTTAATTTTCATTGATATTTTTTACAGATTCTCTTACTAAAAGATGGCAATTCACTTTGTAAATACCATCTTCCTTTACAGACTCTTCTTTTTTCTCTTCCAACATCTTTACCATAACCTGACTTGCCTTATATCCCACATCATGTAAAGGTAATGTAACGGTTGACAACGGAGGATTATAATACCCGGAGAGCTCTCTATTATCGTATCCGGCAACCGATATATCATGTCCCGGAGACATTCCTCTCTCCAAAATACGGTCATAGACCCCTCCTGCCATAATATCATTCATGCAAAAGATAGCTGTCACTCCCTGCTCCAATAGTCTGTCTGCCATTTTATAACCGCTGGTTCTGGTCCAATCCCCCTGACAAATCCATTCCGGATTGTAAAGAACAGAGTGCTCATACAGAGCTCTTTGATATCCTTTTAAGCGCCCCTGTGCGTGGATACTGTCCGCTTTGCCACAAATCACTCCGATTTTTTTATGCCCCTGCCTTATCAGATATTCTACGATCTGGTGCGCACCATCCTCATCATCAACAACAATAGATGGTATATTGGGGTTTTCTGTATAGCCATATGCCATAACCGCAGGAATCGGCAAATTTTGCGGGATACAGTGAAGCACCCTCTCATGTGCCGTCACATAAATCACCCCGTCTACCTGTTTTGCCAAAAGCTCATTGATTTCTTCTTCCACCTTGCCATAGTAGTCTTCTTTATAATAGTAAGTGTCATTGTACTTTTTAAATAAACGAAGATTAATTAATAGGATTTGATAATTCTTTTTTTCGCAATAATCAGTAATTCCATCTACAATGTCCGGAATACTAAAGATAGTCATATCCTCCACAATAACACCTATACTACGGGTACTTTTCATCTTTAGATTTCTAGCAACAATATTAGGCTTATAGTTCATTTCCTGCATCTTTTCCATGACCAGTTTACGAGTTTTTTCACTGGCTCCCGGCTTATTATTTATTATATTAGAAACGGTTGCAATAGACACATCACAAGCCTTTGCAATTTCCTTAATTGTTGCCATTATTCTACCCCCCGGATAGCTATTTATCTTAATCATATTTTTAGCAAAGCTGTTAAAATTTATTGTATTCTCTCTTCTTAAGTTTTGTCAACTACTCCTGCCATTATCGCAAACAAACCTTTTATACATACCTTTTTAAAGCATTTATATCCAAAAGTTCTATCTTTTTGCGCCCTAGCTTGACCAGTCCCCTTTTTTCAAAACCTTTTAAAACTCTTGCAACGACTTCCCTTGCCGAATTGATATTTTGCGCTAATTCTTCATGCGTGACAGTAATTTCCCTACTCTTTTGATTTCTTGACTTTTCCAACAAAAAGTCTGCCAATCTCTTGTCTATCCTCGTAAATAAAATATTTTCCATAGTCTTCATAACATCTGAAAAACGCTTACTCAAATATTCATAGACATAACAACAAACCGCCAGATTTTTTTCTTTTAAGCGGGCTATACAGATTGCCGGAACAATCAAAATTTTTGTTTTTTCTTCTGCTACCATCTGGGTATGAAAGGTAATCTGTTGCATAACACAAGAGGCGGACAAAAGGTCCACCTCCTTTGGCTGCATCCTATAAAGCGTAATTTCCCTTCCACTTTCAGAGACCATATAAGTTCTGATAGAACCTTCTATAAGACAAATCAAACCTAAGCATTCACTATCCTTGGCAAATATCACATTTCCCTCTTCAAAAATGCGAATAGTCGCATACTTTTTTATGTCTTCCTTTTCTGCTTCGCTTAAATCTCCCCAAAAAGGAAATGCCTTTAAAATATTTTCTACCTCTCTCACAGCAACCGTTCCCCACTTTATATATTTACCCTAGTGTAAGAAATTCTCTTCTTATTTGCAATCTCTTTTTACTATTTACTGACAGGTCCCTTATAAGAATTGATACCCCCGATATTTTTTACCTTTTGATAGCCCATTTTTTTGAGTAAAGTCACTGCCTGAGAGCTTCTGCCACCGCTTAAGCAATAAACAAAAATAGGCTGATTTTTATCCTTACTTATCTGCCCCATATTAGAAATACCTACTAATGGCAAATTTTTACTTTTAGGAATATGTCCCTGCCTGTATTCTTGCGGTGTGCGAACATCCAAAAGCAAGGCATTTTCTGTCTTTTCAAACTCCTCTAATCCTACATGTATATTACTTGACTGAAATAAACCAAACAAACTCATCTCTTTATCCTCCCTTATTCTCTTCTGTTATTATATTTTTTATTATAATTCTCCTCTTGGATAAAAACTGTGACTTTATCACATTATTTACAGATGATCTATCTTTATCAAAGAACATACATTTCAAAACAACAGAATTTTTGTTTCCCCCATACTCGCTTCTCTTTTGAGAAACTCGCAACAGCGGGTTCCAAAGGCTAAAGCCTAATACAAAAAGAGGCACTTCACATATGTAAAGTGCCTCTGCTTTCAAAACAGGTCAGTAGTATCCTACTATCCTTTCCAAAAGTCAATCTTCTTATTTTTTTGCATACTTCCTTTTTGCAAGTACTTTCATAGAGATAACCACTAAGGAAAGAAGTATCGCTCCTATATATAACAAGATATGTGAGCTGTCGCCTGTCTTTGGTCTACTCAAAAATGTCTTTGTTTCCTTATATCGGTTGGTAAATACAAGCTCTTTTTCTGTTTTTCCCGCTTTTTCAATACCGGTCTTTGCCAACAACTTTCCATTTACATCCTCTACATTCACTGTCAGTGTATAAACAGAAGTATCGTATTGGTAATTTTTCACCTTGTCGTTTATTTCCGTGATTTCATACCTGTAGGAGCCCGGGAGCTTAAATTCAATATTCCCAAATCCGCTTAATCCGCTTCCTGTAATTGTAGCTGTTTTTATTCCATCCTTACTTCCCTCCGGCATAGGAGTCTCTTTTTCCAATGCTTTCATCTGGAAAGCAAAAGTTGAAGCCGCTTTAGGATTTCCCTCAAGCACTTTTCTTACCGGAACATCTACAGCCACCATCTCCGGTGCATATGTATTTGTAACCACAAATTCCTCTTGCTGATCTTTTCTTATCTCTGTCACATAACCGGGAATCTTTGTTTCCTGAACACTGTACTTATATTCGTGACCATCTGTTTTATCATACACTTCCAAATCTTCGAATACATGTTTCCAGCCCTCAGCTTTTGTAATACTTATCTTTTCAATTTCCCTGTCATCCCGATAGAGACTAATCTCGGCATGGTCACCGGTCTTGACATTCCACTCTTTTCTTACCGTAATATCTCTTGTCTTCATATTGCTATTGGTTACCAGGTAGCTATCTGCATCTTTGGTCACCTCAGACGCATATCCTTCCACAGCATCTTCTTTGATACTGTAGATGATTTCTTTACCGCCTTTATATTGTTCAAGATCTTGGAAGATATGCTGCCATCCGCTTTCGGCAGTAAGTGTAACACTGTCTGCCTCTTGTCCATCTGCCAGCAGGTGAATGGTTACACTGTCTGCTTCCTTGCCAATCCATTTCTTAGTTACCGGTATGGAAACTTTTCCTTCGATTGTATTTGTAATGGTAAATACCGTCTTTGCCTCACCTGCATACACCGCAGAATAATGCTCAATTGCATCTTCCTTTACTTCATACTCAATTACTTTACCGTCTTTATATTTTGGCAGATTTTCAAAGGTGTGCTTCCATTCTTCACTTGAGACTAAATCATACGAAGCTGTTTTTTCACCATTTGCGTACAGATTTATATGCACACTCTCAGGGCGAAGTTTTTTTGCATCATCATTATCCACCCATAGTTTTTGGACCGGGATACTAATTTGTTCCGGTATATGAGTATTTGTAATTGTTGTTCCATCAACCCTATCTGTATAACCTTCAGGAAGATCTTCTTTTACACTATATTCAATTAGGTCTCCATTTTTATCAAAAGTTTCAAGATCATTAAAGCTATATTTCCATTCAAATTCTTCTGTAGCTTTTGCAGATTTATCTGTCAAATTTCCATTAGCATAAAGATGAATCGTTACTTCTTTAGGACGCTTGCCATCCTGATTATCAGCATCCTCCCATAGCTTTATCCCAGATAAATTTATTTTAGGATTTACCAAAGTATTTGTAATCGTGTTTCCGTCATAATGCACTGTGTATTCTTTTCCGTTTAAGGATATATTTCGACCCTCATCTACCGGATTTCCCGCAGCATCAATTTCTTTAACACTGTAAGTATTTTTGGTATTGGTTCCATCCACAGCATCTGTCGACTTTAAGTTCTCAAAGGTAGCTTTAAAGCCATTTTCCTTACTTAGGATTTTCACCTGATCAGTGGCAGTTCCATTTTTAAATAATTTAATAGAAAGAGATTCCTTTTCAATATTCTTCGCTGATAAGCCCTTCCATGATTTTGTAACTGTCAATGAAGTCGTTGCCGGAATCATAGTCTCCCATGACCTTACTCTGGTATTTGTAATTGTATATCCGTTTACGACATCTCCTTCGCTATTTGAACTATACCATGCCCCGGAAAGTTTAATCTGACCATCTTTATCCAAACCAGCCTCTCGAACCGTATAGTCATAATCCTTACCGGTTTGCGGATTGATTTTATCCAATCCCACAAAACTTGTCATCCACTGGTCTGTCGCAAGTAGATCTTTCTTTGTGATTACTTTTCCATCCCGCAAAAGCTCAATTTCAAGCTTAGAGACAGGGGCTTTTAAGTCACTTCCATCAAACTCTTTCCATACTTTGGTAACAGCTATATCACGAGTAGGAGTAAATTCCCACTGACCGTATACTACCTCATCCTTTCGAATATTTTTCGTAGAGATCGTAGTATCTGAATCTTTTGATTCACTCCATCCGATAAATTCCCAGCGACCATAAGTTCCATCCAAAGCCTTTGTATCCTTTGTGGTTAAGGCTGCTGCAAGCGTTTCATTTGTATTATATTCAATATTCTCAACCTTTTTAGGCGTTTTGCTGTCCGATGGCAAACCATAAGTCTCATCTTCAAAAACTACATAGCTTAAGCTATATAGCTTATTTGCTTTATGGTAGGTCGTTTCACTTGTAATATTCTGCTTTAGCCCCTCTGCTTCTGTGATTTTCGCTGTGTTTACAAAGTGTGTTTCCTTAATGATGCCCTTATCCAATTTTGTCGGGATTGTAAATGTAATCTCCCCATTTGCAGGAAGCGATTCTATTAAGATTTCAAGTTTTTGACCGTCCCTTGTCAATCCGATTCCGGCAGCGTCTTTTAAAAGATTCTCATTAAAGTTTAATGCTTTTGAAGTCACCAAAATTGCATCCTTGTCTATCAATAAATAGTCCGGAATCACATCCTCTAAATGAATCTTTCGTGTATCCAGCTCGCTACTATGATTTTTAATCGTCAGGCTGTAAGAAAGGGGTGTTCCTTCTTCGCTTGAGATTTCTGCTAAAGCATCTTTCGTTCCTGTTTCCGGATTCGAGCTTTTATGAAGCTCCAAATCTACTGCATGAAGAGTAATCTTGGCACTCGCCTCATATTCCTTTGGCAAAGTCCCTGCCAAAGCCTTGGTACCAGTAAAGTTTCTAGCATAAGATATTGTCTGATTTACCGCTGTTTTACCGTCTAAAGATAGATCAGCGGGCGCTTTCATATGTATAAAGAGATTAAGTCCCATTCCCTGATCCAAGACAAAGCTTTCACCTTTATCCGTCTTTCGACAATCCACAGCAATTGCTTTGATAGATGACTTATCCTGTGGCATCGTCGCTGACCAGATGGATGCATCATCCACATTAAATTCACTCGGCACCTTGGTTGCATAGTATACAATAGGCTTTGCAGTATCCCCCGCATGTCCGTAAGCCGGCTTGGCATCAATGGATGTGACATCTACCCAATCAAGAGTCCCTCTCCACTCGGAATTTTCTTTATGGCTGCCATTTTCTAAAATATCATAAAATACAAGCTCATCCGATCTCGTATTCGTCGCCGTAGAATAGGCGAGTCTATAGCTGTAGTTGTTACCGACAAAGGCATCCGTGCTGTCTGCATAAAGGTTATCGTGCTCATTTGCCACCTCTTTTACGATGCCGGACTGGGTGACAGTAACCGGATTATATCCAATAGTTCCCTCAGCAAAACGCCAATACTTGAAATCATTTTTTGTCAGATTCTCAAACAGAGACTTTCTTGCCAATCGGTCAAAAGCTTTTTTATTGTCTGCCTCAGTTTGCAAGACGAGATTTTCCTCGCGAGAGAGAATCTCTAATGCCGCAGTATTTACTAAGCTATTTCCCCTGTCTACGATATTATTGTAGGAGTTTAACATCTTATAGCTTAGTTTGATGCTATAGCCGTGGTTATTAAAGGCGCTTACATCGGCTTTTTCATCCGGGACCTTAAAGTGAATTTTCATCATGGTCTGACCGGAATCCTCCCAGTTGGCAATCATCTCTACCTGGTAGTCATCTCCATAGCTTAAGTGTTTTGTTCCCCAATATGGTCCGACTTCCATTGCAATACTTGCACTCGGAACCTCAACTCCCGCCGGAAGCAAATCATAGATATTGCCTTCTTTATATACATATTTGCTTAAATACTCCCTATCCTTATTCCCCGAATCCCAAAGTGAAGAATACTGACGGAAATATATATTCACATCTCTTGTCTGTTTTCCTGTATTTACATCATCCACAAGGGTACCCTGAGACTTATTGTTACTAAAACTTGGCACAATCGTTCCCAAATACACAGAAGACAGACTCACGATTTGACCCTCTGTGTTGGCCGTCCGCTTTAGACCGCCCTCTTGACTAAAGGAAACCTTTGCGTCAGTGGAGACAAGACTGCTCTTTTTATCTTCCGTATGCTTGTTTAAAATCTTCTTTACATTTTCCGTCGGATGCATTTCCATCACTGTCGTGGCATAGAAATCATATTTATAGTATGCACTTGTATATTTGTATTTTAGTCCGGATGTCTTGGCAGGCAAAGGGATATCCTTTCCCTTGGCATTATCAATACTTACCTTACCATCTTCCGAGACAAAGCTATAGTTTCCTTTTTCGTCAAAACTTACTTTTCCATAAAGAGAAAATGTTGTCTCATTTGTCTTTCTTGTATAAATCTCTATCGCCTGCGAACGAGCCTGACTGTCATCTGCGTTAGTATTTAGTGTCCACCCTCCAATAGAGGATTTTTTTGCATGATAACTATTTACCGAAAAGGCTACACTTTTATAGGTAACATCCGCATCCTCATAACGGGTCATTTTCTCCTTTTGTTCCCCGTAATAACCTTCCCTTTGTAAATAAGAGCTGTCATAATATCCGCCCTCTTCAATTTCAGCCGTATAGGGCTTTGCCTTATAATCACCGCTTACTTCATCAAAATTCGGTTCCGTCAGACTACTTCCTTCTACATGGGTAGTAAATGTTTTATAGCCCTCTCCCCTGATTAAGTCCTTATCCTTTCCGTCTAAAAGATAGCTTTTTACCCCCACCATAGTAGTCAGACCTGTACCGGTATTTACAGCATCATATTTCCAAATTCTATTTACCCCTTCATAAGGATAGACATGAATGTTTTGTGTCTCCTCATCTGTATTTGTATACTCTACACCATTTGCAAGCACGGTTTTTACCGTCACCTTATTGGTAATAGGTAAACCATCCTTCGCCAAATCGATTCCTTTTTTCTTGGCTTCCTCAAGTATAGAAACAGGATATCTCTTAAGCAGGGAAAATCTTGCCATATTCCAATTATCATATGAAAATCCGTTAAGTGTATGTGTTGCAGTATTACTATTATATGTAGAATACAGCCCTGGCTGATTAAGAAGATTTAAAGCTCCATCCTTGGCAATTTTACTATAGGAGCGATCTGTAAATCCATCCAGATATGTAGGCCATAAAAAACCATATTCTGTAGAATATCCACTAGTAAATTTTGCACCTATAAGCTCTCCATCTGAAGCTTCTTGCACTATCTTATAATCAAATGGAATGGTATTATTGCTCGGATGCTTTGCATCTGCATACCATACAACATAAAAGTAATCTTTTGCATCCTGAGGTTTGTCTCCCCAGGCATCCTGCCAGTCAAAAAAGACACCATTATTTGCGGTTAAATGGTCTTTTTTCAGCTCGACCGTCATCGCCCCTGTCTGATTATGAATCTCAGAGCTTAATGCTTTATTTTCTACAACCTCAGGAGTTCCATCCAGATTATAATCAATCGTCAATCCAATAGCTAAATTTCTCTTTTGTGCCCCATTAGAGTCCACACGGATATAGTGAGGTTTAAACGGAAAAGCCTGTTCAAAAGAAAGTTTAGAACCTCCCGCAACCGGATTGAAGTTGGTGACTGTATAGGTTCCGTCTCCATTATCCGTATAATTAAAATCACTGACCGTTGATGTTTCCGGTGCTTTGGGAATCTGCCATCTTACCGTAGGTGAAATCAGATTTTCATTTTCACGATTGACCTTGTACTTATCTCCCCATGCTTCAAACAAATAATCCGGGACAGTAATTTTTATAGAACCGGCAGGCAGCACCATGTTTGCATCATTGTCAATTGCCAACTGATAGTTTAAAGTCGCCACTTTTATTTCTTGATTAATTGGCTTAAAAATAAGATTGTTGTGATTCGGATCAGTAGCATCATCATAATGATAATCCAACACACTGTCAGAAACGGCATTTCCCCACTTTACATCAAAATCATAGACAATCGCAGACGCAGTGCCTATCACCTCTTCTTCTTTTTCTTTTGATTGTAAAGTTGTGGCATCAGCGTCCTCACTTATACTTTCCGCCTCTACTTTAGCCCTTTCTTCTGCTGCTGACTGCATTTCCACAGTATTTTCTTCATCGCTTATTTCCGATTCTTTCGGATTCTTTGTTGCCTCTGTTCCAAAGACCTCATTTCCCTCTGTTTTTTCTGTCACGGAATTTGTATTTTCTTCCGCATAAACAGAAGCACTTGTCGGTAGCACACTTGTCGCTGTCAGCATCATTGTCAAAAGACAAGTGGCTATCCTTTTTGCTTTCATTTTCATAAAATTTTCCTCCTACCGTTTTTTCAAAGTTTATTAAAA
>DATCYL010000013.1:0-2198 GCA_036570305.1 Lachnospiraceae bacterium | reverse complement strand
ATAAGGTAAAAGACAGAGATGAACAGGGTTTGATGTCCAATGAGGATTTATTGGAAGAAGAATTAGAAGAAACGGATGTAGAGGATGTAGAAATTTGGGGAGAATCTGAAGAAAATAAAGATGAGTCTACATCAGAAAATGAGGCAACAGGGGAAGAGGATTTCTTTGATACCGAAGAGGAAGTAAAGCTGGTTAGCTTTTTTGAGGAGGCTTCGGAAGAAGAATTAGAGAAAGAAAGACAAGAGAGAAAAGCCCGTTGGGAAGAGAAGCGAAAAAAACGTCAAAAAGAAATCAGACAGCGAACTTTGATGGTGATATCTGCTGTTTTTTTATGTTTTCTTTTGATTCTGGGTGGAGTTTTCTTACTTAAAAAGAGTGGAAAGTCTGTTAATAAAAAGAAAGTAAGTACAGAGCAGGTTGTTGAAAAAACTACACTACCGGGTATAGAGGCAGAATCTCTTAAGGATGGACAGAGAAGCCCCATGTATAAGGTGCCGGGATGGCAGCATAATGAAGATGGCTGGTGGTATCAGATGGATCAACAGTCTTATTTAGCAAATGGCTGGAAAGAGATAGAGGGAAAAATTTACTATTTTGGTTCAGACGGATATACAGTGAAAGATATGTGGTTTACACTGGATAAAAAAGATTACTATTTTGATGCAGATGGTGTATACCAGCCAGATGCACAACAAAAATTGATTGCTATGACTTTTGATGACGGTCCAAGTTCACATACCCAGCACCTTTTGGATATATTAGAGGAAAATAATTCAAAAGCTACCTTTTTTATGGTAGGAACACAGGTGGAAGCATACCCGGAAACTGTAAAAAATATGGCGGCATTGGGTATGGGGATAGGTAACCATACATGGGATCATACTTATTTATATAAGGCAAATCCTCATATTATGTATCAAAAATTTAATCAGGTAGATGATAAACTTTTGGAGTTAATAGGAAAAGAGTCTTTCGGATATCGTTCTCCGGGAGGGGCTGAGAGTGATGAGTATCGTGCCGGATGCCCCAAGCCATTGCTTTTGTGGAATGTGGATACACTGGACTGGAAGACAAAAGATGTAAATTCTAATATTTCTATTGTTTTAGAGCATGCTTCAGAAGGGGATATTGTACTTATGCATGACCTTTATGAGTCCACTGTTAAGGCATGTGAGACAATTATTCCTGAATTAAAGCGTAGAGGATTTAAGTTGGTAACCATCGAAGAATTGGCACAGGCGAAGGGAATTACCTTGGAAGCAGGTGTAGATTACTATAGTTTTAATAATGAAGAACAACAATAAAACAAATAAAAAAAGTTTTTGTAGTCTCCTTAAGAGGAGCTACAAAAACTTTTTTTGTTAGAAAAGGCTGGGGAATTATTTTCCGTAGTAGCATTTTAAGTAAAGCTCTTTGATTTCCTTCATGAGAGGATATCTTGGGTTAGCACCGGTACACTGGTCATCGAAAGCCTGCTCGGTCATTTCGTCTAAAGTATCCAGGAAGTATTTTTCATCTACTCCGTAGTCTTTGATGGTCTTTTTGATACCAATTGTTTCTTTTAATTCCTCCAATTTATCGCAAAGTTTATTGAAAGTATCCTGATCATCTTTTCCGATAATTCCGCAATAGTGAGCAATTTCAACATAACGCTCTAGCGCATGCGGATACTGGTACTGAGAGAATGTTCCCATCTTTGTAGGAACAGAAGCTGCGTTATAGCGCATAACATCTGTAAGTACAAGAGCGTTTGCTACACCATGTGGCAGATGATGCCAAGCACCTAATTTATGAGCCATTGAATGGTTAAGTCCTAAGAAAGCATTGGAAAATGCCATACCTGCCATGCAAGAAGCATCTGCCATTTTTTCTCTGGCAATAGGATCTGCAGCACCATTTTCATAAGCAGACGGAAGGTAGTTAAATACAGTTTTGATTGCCTTTAGAGCAAGTCCGTCTGTATAGTCTGTTGCCATGATAGAAACATAAGCTTCTAGGGCATGTGTCATGACATCAATACCGGATGCACTGGTCAGACCTTTTGGCTGATTCATCATGTTATCCACATCTACGATTGCCATATTAGGCATTAACTCATAATCGGCAAGAGGATATTTTGTTCCGGTAGTTTCATCAGTAATAATAGCAAAAGGTGTTACCTCAGAACCTGTTCCTGAAGATGTAGGGATAGCAACAAA
>DATCYL010000012.1:0-2480 GCA_036570305.1 Lachnospiraceae bacterium | reverse complement strand
GTCTTTCTTATTTTACTTCGACAACCCATGCATGTTTATCTTCTATTTTACCAAGCTGGATACCGGTTACTGTATCATAAAGTTTTTGGCTAAGTTCTCCGATACCGCCATCTTTAATAGTAAAAACATCGTTCTCGTAGCGAAGATGTCCCACAGGAGAAATTACTGCTGCCGTACCGGTTCCCCAAACCTCCTCCAGGTGACCTTCTTTTGCCGCCTTACACAGTTCTTCTACCGATATTTTTCTCTCCTCTACTTCAAGACCCCAGTCTTTTAGTAATTGAATACAGGAATTTCTGGTCACACCATTTAAAATACTTCCATTTAACTCAGGAGTTACCACCTTGCCGTCAATCTTAAAAAAGATATTCATAGCACCTACTTCTTCGATGTACTTTCTCTCTACACCATCTAACCATAAAACCTGAGAATATCCCTCCTCATGTGCTTTTACCTGTGCCGCCATAGACGCCACATAATTCCCACCGGTCTTTGCTTCTCCGATACCGCCTCTTACTGCCCTTACATAGCTATCCTCAATCCATATCTTTACGGGATTTAATCCTTCCGGATAATAAGCGCCTACCGGTGATAAAATCACCATAAACTTATAAGTATGAGAAGGACGTACACCCAAAAAAGGATCTGTCGCGATAACAAAAGGACGAATATAAAGGGAAGTTCCCTCTCTGGTTGGAATCCAAGCTTCATCTACTTTTACCAACTCCTTAATTCCCTCAATGAATAAATCTCTTGGAATTTCAGGAATCATTAATCTGCGATTTGATGCATTTGCTCTCTCAAAATTTTTATCGGGACGGAAAAGCAAAATTTTTCCTTCTTTCGTCTTGTATGCCTTTAAGCCCTCAAACATTTCCTGTCCATAATGAAAAACCATAGAAGCGGGACTTAAAGTTAAATCATGAAAGGGTACAATTCTTGCATCATGCCAGCCTTGCCCCTCTGTATAATCCACTTCATAAATATGATCTGTAAAAATGGTTCCGAAAACCAAAGGATTATCTTCTTTCGGCAAGGGTTTTGGATTTGTTGTTCTCTCAATTTTGATGTCAGTCATTACATTTCCTCCTTATACTGTCTTTCATATTTTACAAACTGGTACTCCAAATCAAAGTAAGTCTGCTCTTCACTATCTGCAACCAGCTTCCACTCTTTATCCTCATCCAGATTAGGAAAATAAGTGTCCGCCTCATAGGCATAATCAATTTTTGTCACATGTGCCACTTTAGTATAAGGCAAGAGAAGGCGATAAACACTCTCCCCACCTATCACATAAATCTGATCACTATCATACTTTTTCAACTCTTTTAAAAGCTCTTCTAAACTATGTACAACTATTGCACCTTTTACAGTATAGTCCTTTTCTTTTGTAAGCACAATATTAAGTCTGTTTTTTAAAGGCTGCTTCCCCGGAAAACTCTCCAGAGTTTTTCTTCCCATTACTACCACTTTTCCCGTAGTCTCTTCTCTAAAAAATTTCATGTCTGCCGGTATACTTACCAAAAGCTTATTATCTTTTCCAATCCCCCAATTTTTATCTACCGCCACAATTAAATTCATGATTTTTTTCCTCACTTTTCTTTTCATTTAAATTTTATTTTCTTAAAAAGTCGGAAATTGCCCCTTTGAGCTTTTTCCGACTTTTCTTTAAATTGCTATTGGAATATTTTTTACTTGAGGACCTGTCTGGTAATCTTCCACGATTAAATCATCCGTTGTAAATGCATAAAAATCTTTTACTGTAGGATTTAAGCTTACTTTTGGTGCATCAAAAGTTTCTCTGGTAATTAAGTCTTTGATAATAGGAATATGCCGATCATAAATATGAGCATCTGCAATCACATGAACAAACTCACCGACATTCATATCACACACCTGAGCAAACATCATAGTCAAAATCGCATACTGACACACATTCCAGTTATTGGCAGCTAAAATATCTTGAGAACGCTGATTTAAAATCGTATTTAGAGTCAGTTTATCTTCTCCGGGGCGTTTAGTAACACTAAAGGTCATAGAATAAGCACATGGATACAAAGCCATTTCATGTAAATCCTGGTGTACATAGATATTAGTCATAATGCGTCGGCTGTAGGGATTGTTCTTTAAATCAAAAAGAACTCTATCCACCTGATCCATCATGCCCTCTTTATACTGATGCTTTACACTCATCTGGTAACCGTAGGCTTTTCCGATAGATCCGTTTTCATCTGCCCAGCTGTCCCATATATGACTTTTGAGATCATGAATGTTATTGGACTTTTTCTGCCAAATCCATAAAATCTCATCCATAGCACTTTTTAGAGCGGTTCTTCTAAGGGTAAGTGCCGGAAATTCTTTTCTCAAATCATAACGATTGACCACACCAAACTGCTTTATTGTGTAGGCAAAGCTTCCATCCTCCCACTTAGGTCTTACCTTTTCCCCTTCCGTACTTACTCCATTGTCAATAATATCCT
>DATCYL010000011.1:0-4437 GCA_036570305.1 Lachnospiraceae bacterium | reverse complement strand
TTTGCCTTTAAGAAGATTGTCCAAAGCTATAAGCAGCTGCTGTTCATTCTCCGGATCTATACTTGATGTAGCTTCATCTAAAATTACAATTTTACTTTCCTTTAGCATGGCACGAGCAATAGAAATTCTCTGCCTTTCTCCGCCGGAGAGGTTACTTCCTCCCTCCTGTAAGACTGTATCGTAACCATCCGGAAGTTCCATTATAAAATCATGGCATCTTGCCTTTTTTGCCACTTCTATCATTTCTTCATCGCTGGCATTGGGATTTCCAAACTTAATATTATTTCGAATACTGTCATCAAATAAATAAACATCCTGAAAAACAAAAGTAAAATTTGAAAGCAGAGCATCATAACTATAGTCCTTTACATTCACTCCTCCTACCAGCACTTCTCCTTTTTGTACATCCCAAAAACGGGAAGCTAAATTGCAAAGAGTCGTTTTGCCGCTGCCGGAAAACCCAACAATCGCCGTTGTCTGATACTCCGGAATCGTCAATGACAAATTTTGAAAAATTTTATGATTGTCATAGGCAAAATCAATATTTTTAAATTCCACACCGGGGATGGCAACCTCCCTTTTATCTCCTTCCTCTATCACTGGAAGTCCTTGCATCTCCAGCACTTTATCTAAGTTTTGTACAGCAACTCCCTTTATATTTTGCATACTTCCTGCCAATTCAAATCCTGAAAAGACAATAAAGCTTGCAATAATTAACATCATCGCCTTTACCATATCAAGACTCCCATTTAAAAATCTTATCAGACTGACCAGAATAATCATACAACTGCCGATTTTAAAAGAGACCTGGTAAAGGAACTGTACCGGAACCAGCAATGTTTCTACGTCCAGATATCCTTTTCTTGTCGCCGAAATACTTTTCTTTAAATCAGATACCCCCTCCTTATTTTTTCCAAATGCCTTTAATACGCTAATTCCCTTTATATACTCCAGAGTATTGGCATTTAAATTCATCTTTAATCCTAACAATCTGGATGTAAGCTGATCGGACTTTTGCTGAGCGAGTCGATTAATAAAAAGCCCTAGTGCCAAAGTGATTAAAATAATAATTCCGGTAATAAAATCATAAGGAAGAATAAAGGCTGCCATAATCACTGTCTGAATCATTCCTACAAATAAAGCTTCAATAATAGAAAACCCGGCAGTCTCAAGATCTGTTATAGCGGTAGACATCCCTCCGGCAACATCTCCTAATCGACTACTACTAAAATATCCCATATGTACGGATTTTAAACGATCACCAATCTTGATTCTGTTATCGGCTCCCAGACTATAGGCCGCAATATTTTTATTTCTATCTGCCATATAGCCAAAAATAATTTTTCCTATCACACTAACCAGCATAATTGCCGCTATTATATAAACATTGCCCATAGTAATTTTCTCTCTCTGAAAAATATGAGCACACATTTTCATCAAAAGGTAAAGAATAGCTCCCAAAGACCAACTGTCACAAATTCCTTTTAAGCATTCATATACCAGCATTTTAGTCACACGTGGTGCATATTCGCCTGCCAACAAGTATAGCTTTTTTAACAAATCCTTCATTATGCCAAAACCTCCTCTTTCTCAGAAAGACCCTTGTGTGCCCTCCATAATTCCTGATAAACAGAATTTTTTTCCAAAAGCTCTTTGTGATTTCCGCAAGCTTCCAGACTTCCTTTATTTATTACCAGTATTTGATTTGCACCTACAATCGTAGAAAGTCTGTGAGCAATCATAAGAACTGTTTTTGATTCTACAAGGGCATTAATTGACTTTTGTATCTCAGCCTCATTATCCGGATCAGAATAGGCAGTTGCCTCATCTAAAAGAACAATCGGACTATCTTTAAGCAAAGCTCTGGCTATAGTAATCCTCTGCCTTTCTCCACCGGACAGGCTTCCCCCTGCTTCCCCCAATACAGTATCATATCCATTGGGAAGATTCATAATAAAATCGTGGCAGCTGGCTCTCTTGCAAGCATCCTGAATTTCTTCTAAACTTGCATCTTCTTTTGCCAGTTTTAAATTTTCCAAAATACTCTTCTGAAAAAGATAATTCTCCTGTGATACATAAGTTACAAGATCCATATTTTGAGAGAGCGGCATCTGGGATAAATTTGCATTTCCAATCCGTATTTCCCCCTCGTCTACATTCCAAAAACCTGCAATCAATTTTGCTATCGTTGATTTACCGCCTCCGGAATAGCCTACAATGGCAGTAAGTTCTCCAGCCTTCGCCACAAAGGAAAGATCTTTTAAAACCCTTTTCCCTTGATCATAGCCAAAACCTACATGATCAAATGTAATATCATGTGAATCAACAGGCAGCACTTTTTTTCCTCTTTTTAATTCCGGCATCTCCATCACAGCCTTGATTTCCCCAAAAACAACTCTGATATTTGCCATAATATCCGCATGGCTCATAGCCTTTAATAATGGTTTATAAGATGCATAGGAAAGAAGAATTCCCATGACAACCACATAGACATTAATGCTCCCTTTCATATATAAAAATAAAATTGTAGGAAGGACAAATAAGAGTGTAGATGGCAAGGTTTCCATAGCTGCCGTCATAGCAAAACAAACTCCCAGATACCAATCCAACATAGCATTTTTATTATTATTGACTGTATCCTTGAATTTTCCATAGGAAGATGCCGAACGGTTAAAGGCTTTAATTACATTAATTCCACGAACGTATTCCACAATCCCCGTATTCATCTCTTTAGACGCCTGCTGGTAACGAAGAGACTTTTCCTGATAGCCGGACATCATAAGCAATGTAAAAAGCAATCCAATTGGGAGTGAAATGAGATTAGCCGCTCCAATTCTCCAGTCCAGCCTAAAAATAATAATCACCACTACAAATGGGACTATTACATTAGCTAGCACTTCCGGTATTACATGTGCAATGGGTCTTTCCAGTTTATCTAAAGTCTCTACCATAAATTGCGCCCACTGCCCACTACTTTTCTTTTCAATTTCTCCCATAGACAAGCGACTCATTTTATCTGTTAATTTCTTCCTTTCATCTTCAATTAAACGAAAAGCCAAATTGTGAGAAGTAATCGTAGATATCTCATGAAATATAACACCTCCGACAAATCCTATCAAAACAAGAAATATCATAGGAAGATATTGATTTAGCTCTAAATTTCCCTCCACCAGAGCCACAACCATTCTTGCCACTCCATAATAGGGCAGGACGCTTAAGAAAACTCCTATTACCGCCATCAAAACTGACAGACAAATCTGTTTTTTGTGATTTTTTAAAACATTCATTTTTCTACTGTCTCCTTTCTTTGGGTAAGCAATTTAAAATTTTGTTTACTTTCCCCAAAACGCCAGAAAATCGAGCTCTCACGCTCGATTTTCTGATTCTTTCTCTTATTCATTATTTTCTTTTATAAGCTTTTGCCATGCATAATTTTGCACTTTTGATATTTTCTCCACAATCTTAGCTGCCTTTTCATAAGGATATCCATGTTCAATCACCTCAAAAAGAGGAGTAAGAGACATAGTAAAAAATATATGCATAAGCTCATCCGACACTATATCTTTTATGCCATTCCTGCCCAAAGCTTTTGCAATTTCTTTCGAAGATTCTATCTCCAATTCAACCATACGTTCGCGAATATGGAAATACTTACTCTCCTTTGGTGCCCGAAACATTAATTGAAATTCCTCAAAATACTGATAGATAAATTCTAATATCAACATAGTAATATCTGTAGAATCCTCTGTAAAAGCCTCTAAGCCTTGACTCAACAAAATATCCTTCGCTCTTTTGGTCTGCTTTTGATATAGTCGAATCATCCCCTGATATACCGGATCAATTAAAGCATGAAACATTTCCTCTTTTCCTGAAAAATGTTTATACAAAGCTCCACCTGTAAGTCCGGCTCTCCTTGCTACCTGGCGCATAGAGGTTTTTTCATATCCTTGCCTTAAAAAATCTTCTTTGGCCATTTTTAAAATGAGAAGATGCGATTGCGTTTTATCTTTTGGCATATAGGCTCCTCTTCTTTAAGAAAACAATGTTTTCTTAAAAATATCACATAATGAGTTAGTTGTCAATAACTATATGTTTTATATGTAGATATTTTCCGAAGTAATTATTTCTCTCCACTGAGAATAGATTGCAAAAAAATAAGAGCCTTGAAAATTCAAGACTCTTCATACAGGGGATGAGGGATTCGAACCCCCATCGACGGTTTTGGAGACCGGTGCTCTACCATTGAACTAATCCCCTAAGTTAATACAAGAAAAGTGACTATTGCTAGTCACTAGCTTATACCTTCAAAACTGCATATACTCTAAACATCTCTTTTCTCTGGTCAAACCCTCGACCGATTAGTAACAGTCAGCTACATACATTACTGTACTTCCACCTCTGCCCTATCTACCAGATCGTCTTTCTGGGGTCTTACTT
>DATCYL010000010.1:0-15796 GCA_036570305.1 Lachnospiraceae bacterium | reverse complement strand
AAGTCATCACTTACAAAATCATCCGTATTTATCATATTTTCTTCTACTATTTTCATGATTTTATAGATTTCTTCTGCATCAGACTCTTTCGCTACTCTGTATGTAAACTCCATATTTCTAATTTTCTCCTTGCACTTTTCTTTTTACCTATGCTATACTTCTTAGCGGTGATAGACAACTTCACCAGACAGTTCGTAACCATCCTGTCTCTAAACAAAACTAGGGCCATGAATTTTGCAAAATATTGCATATTCGAGCACGGCTTAGTGCTCTTTTTTTATATTATATTTTTAATCAATAGTATACTTAAAAGTGCCCCTGTTTTGTCATTTTAGATGGTTTATTTCTAATTTATTTCAGAAAGGAAACTACTATGTCAAATGAATTGTTACTTATCGGGTCACTTTTTATTATTTTCGGAGGAACGCTCCTCTTTTATTATCTCTTTGGAAAACAAGGTCTTTATTGCTGGACTGTTCTTGCTACCTTACTTGCCAACATTGAGGTATTAATTCTTGTGCGTGCTTTCGGTCTGGATCAGACGCTTGGAAATGTTTTATTTGCATCCACATTTTTGGTTACTGATATTTTAAGTGAAGTCTATGGAAAAAAGGCTTCTCAAAAAGCTGTAAACATTGGAATTTTGACCTCAATAGCCTTTATTATTTTATCACAATACTGGCTCTTATACACTCCGTCTTCTACAGACTGGGCTATGCCGAGTATCAAAAGTGTTTTTTCAAACACTCCAAGATTAATTTTTGCCAGCTTAATTGTCTATGCTATCTGTCAGCGCTTTGACGTTTGGGCTTATCACAAGTGGTGGCAGTTTACAGAAAAATTATCGGGAGACAGGAAAAAATATCTCTGGTTAAGAAATAACGGCTCCACCTTAATTTCTCAACTTTTAAACTCTATTCTCTATACCTGCTTCGCTTTCGGCGGTATGTATGAATGGAAGGTAATTCCTCAGTTAATTTTAGCTACTTATGTTGTATTTGTTGTAACCAGCCTTGCTGATACCCCTATCATCTATCTGGCTCGTATCATAAAGCCACGAAACGAATAATTTTAATTTAAAAAGTGCCGCGGTCATAAGACCACGGCACTTTTTTTATCATTGTTCCTTCAATAATCTACTGATATGTTTATAGAGCAAAAGTGTAGCCAAAGAAACAACAAAACCTTTTACTATATTAAAGGGGGCCACTGCAATGAATACAAACGACCATACTCCATTGATATTAGGATTGATTGCACTTCCCATTTCTATAAAAGTTTCTATGGGTGCTCCAAATGCTTTGGCATAAGCCGGAAGAAGCACCAAGGCATTTAAGAAACACCCTACAAAAGCCATAAATACAGTTCCTGTCATCATACCTATCACAGCTCTTTTTCTTGTCTTTTTCATCTTATAAATCACGCTTGCCGGAACTACCAAAGAACAGCCGATTATAAAATTTGCAACTTCTCCCACCATAGCTGTCTGGCTGCCTTTCATCACCAAATGAATCAGTATTTTTATAAATTCAATGACAACTCCGGCTAATGGTCCCATAGCCATAGCTCCGATCAAAACCGGAAGCTCACTCAAATCCAGTTTATAAAAAGGGGGTGCTAAAAAGGGAAGAGGAACTTCAATTAACATCAAGACCGCCGCCAAGGCTGATAACATCCCCACCTGAGTCATAAATCGAATTTTCCCGCTACTTGTTACTGCTTTTTTTCCGGCTTTTGCCTGAACATTTTGTTTCATATTGTTTCTCCTTTATATTGTATTGGAAATCCGGTAAAGGAGAGTGGATTTTGCAAGCTGACTGTACTCGGCTGATCGCCATAACAAAAAGACCCTACAGAAAGTTCTCCTGTAAGGTCTTAGCTTTTACAAATAATTCGCTCTTCTCTCATCCAGACTATACTGTCGGTCATGGAATCACACCATGTCAACCCAATGGGCTCGCGGACTATACCGCCGGTAGGGAATTGCACCCTGCCCCGAAGAATTTCCTAATAAAAGAATAGCATAGTCACTTCTTTTTTTCAAGGTTTTATTCATAATTTAATAAGCCTTGACAGAATCCATCTTTTCCTACAATATGTACTATATCAACAAAAAGGAGGCTTTCTATGAAGCTTAGTGCTGCCTATTTGGCTTATGAATTAGAAAAACTATATGCTCTTACTCTTCCTAGCCCACTTTCTTTTCAACCTTATCTGGAACTTTCTCCTCTTACTATAAACCCTACTAATCTTTATGAGGGAGGAATTTTCTTTTTTCAAAATCAGCTTCCTGCATTTGACAAGTATCCGTCAAACTGCCTGATTTTTTACCAGGGTGAAAAAGATACGCGTTCCCATTTTTTATCAAAACATTTTATTGGAATAGATTCTTCTTTGTCCTATTTGCAACTTTACTCAAGCATTTTTTCTGTTTTTAAAAAAGTGGATGACTGGGAACAAAGTCTCATGAAAAGTCGTCTAAATGGAGAACCTATACATCACTTACTAAAGCTCTCCCTTCCGATTTTTCAAAACTCCATGCTAGTTATGGGACTGGATTTTACTGTTGTATCAAAACTCTTTGTAAAAGAGTCCCCTTTTGACGAATCTGTCTTTGGATCCGGCAAAGAGACCTACTCTTTACTAAAAGCTCTAAAAAACTCAACGCTTTACGCCTCTTTGCAAGATCTTGATCATTTTTTCTTTTTTCCTAAAGAGTTTATCAAGCAAAACTGTCTTTGCGTAAATATTAAAAAATTTCAAAAAACCGGATATAGACTTTTTCTTTTAGAAGATAACTTAAATCTTCATCCCGCTTTTGGATTTTTACTGGAATTTCTGGCAGATATGGTAGAACATGCCCTATCACATAATGGAGTACATTCCCCCGATGACAAGTCGATAAATACGATTTTTAAGACTTTACTTACTGATAAAACTGCAGATTACATGGTAATTAGTCAAAGACTTTCCAACTATGGATGGGACTCTAAAGACTACTATCGCTGCATTGCACTGCAAACGACTCCTTTAGAACAGGAAAACTTAACCTTAAAATCTACCTGCCAATATCTTGAAAATATTTTGCCTCACGCCTGTGTTTTACCCCATCATGGCTTTCTTCTGATTTATTTAAACGAGAGTTTACAAACAAAAGAAGGTCTTTTAGAAAAAAGTAGGCAAAAGCTCAATAATTTTGCCAAAAGCAATCACATGAAAACCGGTTACAGCCGTTGTATGCAGGGACATTTAAACCTACGCCGTCAATATATACAAGCAAGTATCGCTATTTCTATGGGAAGTAAAAAGAATCCCTCTTCCACTATTTATTCTTTCAATGATATTTCTTTTGACTATATCTTGGAACAATCTACCCGAATTTTACCCGGTAATATGGTTTGCTATCAAAAGCTTTTAACATTAAAAGAATGGGATGAACAAAATGGTAGTGATTACACACAAACCCTTGGATGTTACTTAAAAAATCACTTAAACGCTGTCCAAAGTGCCAAAGATTTAAATATTCACAGAAGCACTTTTCTTTATAGATTAGATAAAATAAAATCCATACTGGAAACTTCTTTTGACGATACGAAAGAATATCTCTACTTGCTTTTATCTTTTTATTTATTAGACGGAGAGGGACTATCTTAATATAATCGGTATTTCAAAAAAGAGAAGAATCTCTTATTGTAAGATTTCCTTCTCTTTTTCTATGCATTTATATCACTTAAGGAAGCAAGTCATTGATGCTTGGTCCCTGAAAAAATCCACCCCTTGGACTTTCTTTTCTTTGTCCATTTTTGGGATTTTGTTCCTGTAAACTTTCTTCGCCGGGATTAGAAGCTTGTGGCATATCTTCCTTATTTCCTAAAGTTACCTCAATTTTTTGTTCCTGATAGTTTCCATCATTAGCACGAGAAACCACAATCTCTACTTTTTCACCTGCAGCATAATATTTTAAAGAATTGACCAAAGTTTCATAGTCAGAAACCTTAATTCCATCCAACTCCATAATAATATCACCCTTTTTAATACCTGCTGCCGCTGCCGGTCCCTTGTCCGTCACTTCCGCCACATAAACCCCCATAGGGATTCCATAGGCCTGAGAAGTTTCTTCACTTACATTCTTGCAGGAAACTCCCAGATAGGAAGCATTTTCTTTTGCCACCTGATAGCGTGTTTGACGATTCATCAAATCATCCAGAATAGGTTGAGCAATGGCAACCGGAATAGCATATCCCATACCTTCTACTTCACTTGCCGCATACTTTACAGCATTAATGCCGATCAACTGCCCTTTCATATTCAGCAGAGCGCCACCGCTATTTCCCGGATTAATTGCCGCATCTGTCTGAATTAAAGAATTTGTATTATCATCTACTGTAACCTGACGATTTAGGGCACTGACAATCCCTGTTGTAACAGACTGTCCATATCCTAAGGCATTTCCGATAGCCACTACCTGTTGCCCTACATTTAAACTGTCCGAATTCCCTATTTCAATAACCCGTATTTCTTTTTTCGTCGATTCCGAAATGTCTTCCAATTTCACAGCTAAAACCGCCAAATCATGAGAGGCATCAGCACCCTTTACCAGTCCCTCAACAGCTTCATCATCAGCAAAAGCAACCGTTAAGGTGCTGGCTCCTTCCACTACATGATAATTTGTAGCGATTAAAAGCTCTGTATCATTTTCTCCTACAATAATACCCGAACCACTTGTTTGACTTTCATACTCTTCTGTCTGTCCACCAAACCAGCTTTGTACTTCCTGTACACTCTTATTGGTAATGGCAACAACGGCAGGCATAGCTGTTTTGGCAACTTCTTCCACACCACCAAGAGGATTTGTTTCGCTCTGACTCTCCCCTTTTACTTCTTCTGTGGGAGCAATTGAAGCTTCTTTTTCCTTGATAGGTTGCTTTTCTTCTATCCGGCTTACTGCCTGATTTTCTTTATTTAGAACTCTGACAAGGGTAGTAGCACCATGCATCGTCGCCGCTGCAATCACTCCAACCAAAACAGCTACACCTATGGCAATAGCAATTTTTTGTCCCCCGAAGCTTTCTTTTCTATCAATAGGAGGTAAATCTTTTAAGCTTCCATCCCTATTATAATAAATTCCCGAAGACCTTTTCGTTTTATCTTCTTCATTATTTCTTTCTTTTAACTCTTGACGATTGTAATAGTAAATCCCTTCTGATTGGTCTTGATCTTTAGAACCTTTGTCTTTTTCTTCATCCAAAACCTTAGCCTCCGGCTCAAAATGCTCCTCTGCCACAGCTTCCTTGGCTTGGTCCTCTTTTTCAAAATCTTCTAATTTATTTTCATCCATAACGACATCCTCATCCACTTTTTTATTGAATCCTCTTATTCCTAACCTTTAATTTAGCAATAAAATGTGTCTAAAATGTGATTTCTACTCCACTGTAACAGATTTTGCAAGATTTCTCGGTTTATCAACATCCAAACCTCTTCCTAAGGACACATAATAACCAAATAATTGCAGCGGAATTACTGCCAAAGAATTCGTAAAATACTTATTAGTATTAGGAATATAAATCACATAATCCGATGACTTTTCAATTTCAACATTTCCCGCATTGGTGACTGCCATTACAAAAGCACCTCTGGTACGTACTTCCTCTATATTACTTACCATCTTTTTAAACAATTCATTTTGTGTTGCAAGCGCTACCACCAAAGTATCCTCTTCAATCAAAGATATAGTTCCATGCTTTAATTCTCCTGCTGCATAGGCCTCAGAATGAATATAAGAAATCTCTTTCAACTTTAAGGAGCCTTCCAAGGAAATCGCATAGTCAATACCTCTACCCACAAAAAACACATGCTCCGCCGCCAAATAGCGGTTTGCAAATCTTTGAATTTTTTCCTGATTGCCAAGTAAAAGTTCTATCTGTTCCGGCAATTTTTGTAAATCCGCAACATAAAGCTTTACTTCTTCCTCCGAAAGAAGTCCTTTAAGTCTTGCAAAATGAATAGCCAATAAATAATGTACAATCAACTGGGTACTATAAGCCTTCGTAGTTGCTACCGCAATTTCAGGTCCTGCCCATGTATAAATGACATCATCTGCCTCTCTGGCAATAGAACTACCCACCACATTTACAATAGCAAGTGTCCTTATATTTCTTGCCTTTGCTTCTCTAAGTGCCGCCAGTGTATCCGCAGTTTCTCCCGACTGACTTACCACTATGACTAAATCATCACTTTGTAAAATAGGATTTCTATATCTAAACTCGGATGCCAAATCCACCTCTACAGGAATGCGAGCCAAACCTTCTATTACATATTTTGCCGTAACTGCCGTATGATAAGCTGAACCGCAAGCCACTATATAGATTCTTTTTAAATTTTTGATTCTTTCTTCAGTAAGATTTAAGTCCTCAAGATAAACTTTTCCATCTTTTAATCTTGGATTTAGCGTATCTCTGATGGCCTTTGGCTGCTCATAAATTTCTTTTAGCATGAAGTATTCATAACCGCCTTTTTCAGCTGCACTTAAATCCCACTCAATCACATGAACTTCTTTTTGTAGTTCTTCTTCATCTACATTAAAAAAGGAAATATGGTCTTTTTTTAAACGAACAATTTCATCATTTTCTATAAAATATACCTGACGAGTATATTTTAAAACTGCCGGCACATCCGATGCAATAAAATTCCCTTTATCACTCTTTCCTACAATTAAAGGGCTATCCTTTCTAACCGCAAAGATTTCATCCGGATGTTCCTTAAAGAGGATACCCAGGGCATAGGAGCCCTCTAGGCGATAAAGCATTTTAGAAATTGCCTCCATAGGATCACCCTTATAGTAATAATCTAAAAGATGTGCCAAAACTTCCGTATCTGTCTCTGATTGGAAAACATATCCTCTTTTTTCTAATTTATTTTTTAATTTCTGATAATTTTCAATGATTCCATTATGCACCACTACGATAGAACAGTCTTCATTAAAATGCGGATGAGCATTGGTATCTGACGGAGCTCCATGTGTCGCCCATCTCGTATGTCCTATACCTACACAGCCGGGGGTCTTCTCCCCTCCATAGGTCTGTTCATAGAGAACTTTTAATTTTCCCATTGCTTTTTGAAGCTGAATCTTCTCCCCATCAAAAACTGCAATTCCCGAAGAATCATACCCTCTGTATTCCAATTTTGAAAGACCATCCAACAAAATAGGTGCCGCCTCTTCTTGACCTATGTATCCCACGATTCC
This sequence comes from Lachnospiraceae bacterium, assembly GCA_036570305.1. Lineage (GTDB taxonomy): Bacteria > Bacillota > Clostridia > Lachnospirales > Lachnospiraceae > JAQVHQ01. The sequence goes on along the minus strand of DATCYL010000010.1, from coordinate 8,553 downwards.
ACACATAATCTTCTCCTCCATTTGTGCCACGAATGGCTAATTTTATTTCCAAAATTCTTTGTTCATACTACAAGAGATAACTAACCAGCGAGGAAGTCTCTTGTAATTTTTCCCCAGCGCATAGCCTAAATATTTACATGCACTTCTATAAAATAAGGGTACTATATAGAGTCCCTTTTTTTCTGATAAAAGGTATCCTATCGTTTTTCTTACCAGCTTGATACCTTCTCCCACCGTTTTTACTCCCTTAAACACTTCCGGGTAAGCCGCGTGAGATACAGCCAAATCAAAATTTCTTTGAAACTGCTGTTTTCCGCTGTAATTATGAGAATGTAAAACTTCTCCCTCTGCTACATAGGCGATTCTAAACCCACTCTTGATTAACCTTCCACAATAAATCATATCTTCATTAAAAATCGCCTTTTTAGGAAATCCTCCCATAGCAAAATAGACATGTCTGTCATATGCCGCACACACATTAGAACAGAAAAAAGTCTTGATTCCCAGTCTATCTAAATCTTCTCCCGACTTTACCTGACTGTAAGGCGGGTAGTTAAATGTTCTGGTAAACTCTTCAATAGGGTCACTGTTTTTTCTGGGCAACTGTCTTGCATAGGCAGCTGCAACCCTATCTTTTTTAAAAGCATTTACTAAATTCCATACTAACCATTCATTTACCGGGATTGCATCCTGTGTCATAAAAACCAAAATATCTGCTAAAGACATCTGTGCAGCCTCATCCCTGGTTGCTCCATGGTCAAATTCTTCTTTTTTCAGATGAAACACTTCCAGACGTTCTCTCCCCATTTCCCATTCCGGATTCCAATGTTCTTCTCCCGTATTCATAATTAAAATATGTTCGATTGGATAACGCTGCCCCTCTAGCGCATCCAAAAGCCGTATAAATTCCGGCCCCGGCTTATAGGCCGGTATAATTACATCCACTGTCGGTCTTTTTCTCATGATTTCCCCATATCCTTATCTATACTTTTACTTTCCTATGATACTCTATAATCAAAAAAAATGCCACCTCCTATTATAAAGAGATGACATTTTATTTCTATCTATACCTTATCTTTCCTACAGACCATCCGATTCCGAACCTGTTGGTGGAAGAGCATCCTCAGAAGCAGCTTTTGCCCTATCTATACTTTGCTCTCCGTACTGTGTCAAACCTACAATTTCATCACTGTAAGATTGACAAGTCTCTGATACCTGATAGCCTTCCTCACCAAAGAGAAAATTATGTAACTGTGAAACATTATTTGCCAAAGTAACAGGAACTACACAGTCCAGGTTTTCACGCCCCGGAAGTCCGTTCACTTCCAAATGATCATAAGGAAATCCCTGACTACCTGCAATAGAATAATCTAAGAGCGCTGTACCCATCTTAATCAACTCAGACTTTGTAAAGCTGGTTGTTACCATAGGGAAAACTGTATCCATAATATCATTAAGAACAGCTAAATCACTTGTTTTCGCTTTTTCTACAATTTTATAAATAACAAGTCTCTGTCTTTGTGCCCTTTTAAAGTCATTACCTGCGGTATAACGAATACGTGCATAAGAAACTGCCTGTACCCCATTTAAGTGGTAAGTTCCATCTTCTTCCGGAATTTCAACATAATCCTTACCGGTAACTTTTGATGTCTCTTGGCAATAATTATTCATATGTACGACTTCATCTGCTGTCATAGTGATGTCAAGTCCACCCAAAAGGTCAATAACTTCTGCAACAGAACTAAAGTCTACAGTTACATATTCAGAAATATCCAAATCCAGATTTGTATTTACCATAGAAAGCATTCTTTCCGCACCGCCTAAGGCATAGGCATTATTCGCTTTCGTATATAAATCTTTTCCTTTATATTCTCCGGTATTTAATAAAGTATCACGATAAATAGAAACTAATCTTACCTCTTTTGTATCATTATTAATACTTGCGATCATCATAACATCACTATTTTGAGAACCGTCGGAACTTGCTGCCCCTCTAGAGTCAATACCTACAATCATAATATTGGTATAACCATGTAATGTCTCACTGGTAACTGCTTTTTCATTAATCTTAACATTGTCAAGATTTAAGGTATTATCTTGCGATACATTATCTGCTTTCTTATTAATAAAGGCTAATGCTGCAATACCTGCAATCAAAATAAACAAAACAAATATTTCCAATATAAAGATTGCTCTTCCTGCTCTTCTTTTCTTTTTATATCTTCTTTTTGCCATAATACTCCCCTTACATAGAATCATTCTTTGTCTGTCTGACTATCCAACCATAAAGCTTCTAAAGCTGTCTTTAATAAGCGTTTTTATTAATAAATCCTTTAAAGACGGTCAACAGTAAAATTTTTATATCCAAACCTATTGTCCAATTTTCAATATAATACAAATCACACTCTATACGCTTTTTGATGGATGTATCCCCCCGATATCCATTAATCTGCGCCCAACCGGTCACTCCCGGTCTTACCTGATGTTTTACCATATATCTGGGAATTTCTTCCCTAAACTTCTCCACAAAAAAAGGTCTTTCCGGTCTTGGACCTACCAAGCTCATATTTCCCTTTAATACATTAAAAAACTGTGGCAGCTCATCAATACTGGTTTTTCTCATAAACTTTCCGATAGGCGTGACTCTTGGATCATTTTTAATCGTCCAGGCTTTCTTTTCATCGGATTCCTTTTGCACTTCCATCGAACGAAACTTATACATCATAAAAGTTCGATTATGAAGTCCTACTCTCTCCTGCTTATAAATCAAAGGCCCCTTTGAGGTAAGCTTAACCAAAGCAGCCGCGATTAACATGACCGGAGAAAACAAAACAATTAGCCCCATCGCTCCCACAATATCCATAATACGTTTTATTAAAGCATTAAAAGTATTGGATAAAGGAACATAACGAATATTTACCACAGGCAATCCCAAAATATCTTCTGTATAGGGCTTTGTAGGTATAATATTGTGATAATCCGGTATAAACTTTGTATGTACTCCTGATTTTTCACATTGTGCTACAATTTCTTCTAACCTAAAATATTCATCAAGTCCAAGCGTAATTGCAATTTCATCCAGACGATTCGCCGGTAAAATCACATCTAAGTTGGCAATGCTTCCTATCACCTTAACTCCGCGGTAGACATTACCGGAAGGAACATTATCATCTAAGACACCTCGAACCTGATAACCCCACTGAGGGTTTGCAATAATTCTATCAATATACTCTTCTGCGGCTCTACTGTAACCGACCAGCAGAATATGTTTTTGATTAAATCCTCTTTTTCGCATTCCCCGAAGGAGTAAACGAATAAAGTTTCTTTCGATTACTTCAATTATAATATTTATCACGTAAAAGATAATCAACATTCCTCTCGCAAAATCAATTATCTTAAAGAGATAAAGTCCCATCATCAAAAGCATAAGTCCTATGGAATTTGCCTTCATGATGTTTGCGACTTCATATCGCCTTCCCTGTACTCGTTTAGGAGTATACAAGTGAAAAGCATAATACAATATTAAATACAAAGGCACAATAAGAAGCAAATAAAGCATATAGTGCTCCAAAGATAAGGCTCTTACTGCGTTTAAGGAAAACGGACCCAAAAAGCGAATAATCCATGCCAAAATATAACTTAGGGCAATTACCAAAGCATCCAAAATCACTTGCATGCGGTCAAAATACCTCTGATTATCTTTTATCATCTATTTCACCTTTTCACTATTTTCAATGTCTGACATCGGAATAAATTTGACGTTCAGCTAAGCATAAAATCCTATAAATAAAGTCTACCTATATCGCCGAAACTTCCATACTACTATACAACAAGTCCCTAAAAAGAACAAGTTTTATATTTCTTTTCATTTATTTTTCACATTTTCTTTATGGATTATTTCGCTAATTTTTTATTTTCCTAAAGAGATTTACCCATAATTGCCACTGAATAAAAAAGTAATGTTTCCAATGTTTCCATGAAAACTTCACTTTTTTATCTCTGTTAGAAGCAGACAATAATATCCCTTCTTTCAATCCCCAAAGGTAGTCTTTTCCAAAGCCTTTAGGGATGAAAAACACTAATTTAATTCCAAATCCCAAAATCAATAGGGGGCTATTTAAAAACACTTGTAAAAGCGGCATATTTTTATATAGAAGATATATATTATTTCTGGCTGAATATTTTACCTTAAAAGAATTATAGCGAGAGCCTGTGGTACCGCTCCCCACATGATAAACAAGTGCTTTAGGTTCGTACAAATTTTGATAACCGTAAATAAGCCCGCGGTATCCTATATCCACATCTTCTAAGTAAGCAAAATGATTTTCATCAAAAAAACCGATTTCATCAAAAACTCTCCGGCGATAAAGTGCCGCTCCGGCGCAGGCTGCAAATATCTCTTTAGATTCCTTATAACCTTTAGCAGGTTTGCCCTTTCCTCTTGCAAAGGCCCAGCCTAAGGCATTATAAAAATTCCCCGCATCATCTACTTTATCAGGATTATTCGCTTGTATCATCTTTGATGCCACCGAAAAAATTTTTTCACTCTTTTCAATTGCATCCAATAAATAGCTGCAGCACTGAGCATCGATTATAGTATCGTTATTAAGCAAAAAGACATATTCCCCTTTTGCTCTTTTGATTCCTTCATTTACCGCCCTGCAAAACCCATAATTTTTATCCCAGGCAACAAACTCTGCCCAAGGATACTTTTCCAAAACAAAGTCCTTACTTCCATCTTTCGACCCGTTATCTACCACAATCAAGTCCAAATCTGCTAAAATAGATTGTTTTTCAAGAGATTCCAAACAAGGTTTCAAAAAATGCAAACCGTTATAATTAGGTATCACTACTGTAATTTTTGCCATACCCTCTCCTTACATTTCTAAGAATTCCTTTTTTCCATGCAAATTAAGTCTACCTATCATACCATTTTATGACTTCCTTTTCAACTAAAAAGAGACTGCCGTAATTCTACGACAGCCCCTCTTGCTTTTTATAGCAGATAGAATTTTTAGGAAATTAATCCTGCACGTAAGGCATAATTGCCATATGGCGTGCTCTCTTAATTGCTACTGTTAAAGCTCTCTGATGCTTTGCACAGCTTCCTGTGATACGTCTTGGAAGGATTTTTCCTCTCTCTGATACGTATCTTTTCAACTTATTAACATCTTTGTAATCGATTTCATTATTTTCTTTTCCACAGAATACACATACTTTTTTTCTTCTGCGCATACCGCCTCTTTTTTTGAAGCCGCCTTCTGGTCTATCACTTTTATTGTAAGCCATGTTGGTTATCTCCTTTCAATCAATTCATTCTAAATCACTAACATTTTAGCTAAAGGGAAGTTCCTCATCAATCCCATCCGGAATATTCATAAATCCGTCAATTGATGCCGCCGATGGGTTAGGTTCCGACATAGGCATAGCATTGCTCCTGTAAGCATTTGCATTCTGGTCACTGGCACTTTTGCTTTCTGCAAACTCCTGTTCCTCCACAACCACCTCTGTTGTATAAACCTTCTGTCCCTCTTTATTTGTATAACTTCCGGTCTGTATACGACCCGAAATTGTAATACGAATCCCCTGACGGAAATACTTTTCAGCAAACTCCGCTGCTCTGCCAAATGCTACGCAACTTATAAAATCTGCAGAAGATTCACCATCTCTTCTAAATCTGCGATCTACTGCCAAAGTATATCTGGCTATCGCTAACGCATTCTCACCGGCAGAATATCTTACCTCAGGATCTCGTGTTAAGCGTCCCATTAAAATGACTTTATTCATATATAATACCTCGTTTTCTCATGGGCGTTCGCTATTGTATGCGACTATGCATCTTTTCTAACTACTAAATATCTAAGAACATTGTCCATAATACGAACATGGTTCTCAATTTCAGCCGGTGCTGTTGCTTCTGCTTCAAACTGAATGAAATAGTAGAAACCTTCTCTCATTTTCTGAATTTCGTAAGCCAATCTTTTTTTGCCCCACTCTTCAACCTCTGAGATTTGTCCACCGTAACGAGCTACATACTCTTTTGCTTTTTCTACAACGGCAGTTCTTTCTTCTTCTTCGATTTTTGCATTCACAACCAAAGCTAATTCATATTTGTTCATGCTTTTTACCTCCTTTTGGTCTCCGGCTCCCTACTTTTTAGGGAACAAGGAATATGTTATCACAATCAAGTATTCTACCATCTTTATTTATCAATTTCAAGGTTTTTATAAAGTTCTTTTGTGTTTTTCTCAACCAGACGGCGTTCTACCATAATCTGCCGCCCACATCCTAAGCATTTTAGACGAAAATCAGCACCCACACGTAAAATCTCCCACTTATCACTGCCACAAGGATGTTTTTTCTTTAATCGGAGACTATCGCCCACTTCATAATTTAACTTTTCCATCGTATTTTCCTTATTTTATCATTTTTGCAAGTACCACACACCGCACAGTGTCTGAGCTTGTACAGGTCGATAGAGTAATCACCTTATCCTGCCCTGAAACAGCAACATTCGTTTTTATCTCACTTTGAGCTGCCATTCTTTGTATCCAATTTTCAAACTCTGCGCCGGTATCACTAAAAAATGTATAAGTATCACTGCTTTCATCTGTATTATACACAGAAAAAATCTGATATAAATGATTTCCCTCAGGGGTTGAAATCCAAAAATAAGGGGATTTATCATAAGTCTCCTGATTTCTATATTTTTTCAGTTTTCCAAACATCGACTGGTTCTTCATATTGTGTCCATAAATAATACTGTTACATTCCTGCCAGTTGCCTATATTGTTATAATCCATAAAAATAGAACCCGCAAAATTGTAAGTTTTTTCTATGGTATGATGCAGATAAAAATCATTGTCTTCGCCTTTGGCAATGGGGTAAGCAATGCCGATACCGCTCATATCTATCCAACCTATCACATCCTCATTGACTTCTAAAAGACCGCCCCAATCCACTGCCGGTTCCGGAGGATAAACAGGCGTTTTTGCTTCTTCTTGCAAAGCCGGAGTTTCCTCTATCGATTGACTCTCCTCTTGTTTTTTTTCATCTACCGCTTTATTCGGTTTATCATATCTTACGTAAGACTGTAACTGTTCATATTCCTTTTCACCAACTCTGTATTCCTGCCATATGGTCACAAGCTTATAGGCAGAAAAACAAAACACCACCAGGGCAACTAACAAAAGCAAATTGCCAAAAAAATCCCCCTTTGACCTCTTTCTTTTTTTTCGTCTATCCATTACACACTCCTCATACTTGTATGAATTTTTATTCATTCTCCTCACTTAAATGCAAATCTTCCTCATCAACATTTTCCCCTGTCAGCTTTAATATATCAAGAACATCTTTTTGCTCTAAAGCCATTTCTACTGCCAATTCATCCACCGTAGGCTTTCTTGCAAGATCCCGTTCAAGCTTACTTAGAGCTTCCTCTAAAAACTTTACCCTCTCTATTAATTCATTGTCCTGATTTTGTAACTGTAAGTCATGATGCATACCGTGACTGATTTCTTTATCGATAGCTTCTAAGAGAAATTCGTGTGCTCCCGTCGCCTCTTCCAACTGATTGGCAGCTATAGTCAGCCCTATGTTTCCGTTTTGAATCATATCTCCGATAAAAAATCCCTCTTTATGCAAAAGTTTAGCTCTTGCTACCACTTTTGGCAAATACCACTCGATTAATCTGTCCGTCTTATGATAAGCACCCTCACAGATTTCTTCAATTAATGCCATTCTCTCTTCATCCTGAATCTGACTAAAAGCAGAGATTTCCTCATTATATTCCCTTAAATATTCTTCCTCCTCCTGCGTCAAAATCAACTTTTCTTTTTTATTTTCCAAATACTCTTTAAGCAAAGCCAATTGAGCCGCATCTAAAACTTCCGGAGCAAAGTGGTTAGTAATATCCTGTAAGGACATCTCTTTACTTCCTGCTATAGCGATAAATTCCTGAAATTTTTTTAAAAACAAATCTTTATTTTGCATTGCCATCCTGACCTTCCATCTCACACATTTTTGAATAACAATAGTCAATGACACTTTTTCTGGTGATAATTCCAATAAAACTCTTCTCATCATCCAATACCGGAACAAAATTTTGGTTTTTCACTTTACTTACCAAATCTTCCATACTTGCATTGACATTCACTGCCTCATAATCCCTTTTTCTCGGCAAATGCATTACGGTTTTAGTTTCTATCAACTCAATAGGTGTCTCCCCTCTATTATGAAATCCCCACAAAAGATCACCCTCGGTAATACTGCCGACATATTTTCCTTCCATGTTTAACATAGGCACACAAGAAAATGTATGTTGTTGCATAGACTCCAAAACTTCTTTTACTGTAAAATTATCATAGACGTAGGCTACGTTATTTTTGGGTATTAAAAAAAATAGTATGTTCATAAGCACCTCCTGTTTTTCTTCTTCTGCCATTTTACCATAAGCCTTATTGAAAAAGGAGATTTTTGGAAATATTTAATAGATATTTTAAGTCTTTTATTTTTTTAAAAGTCGATTCAACAGTTCCTCTGCAACCTGACTTT
>DATCYL010000009.1:0-6035 GCA_036570305.1 Lachnospiraceae bacterium | reverse complement strand
AAAGATTATGTGGATATGGGAGAGCTGGCAGCCTTGGAAGAAGAGCTCACCACTCTGAAAATGGAAAATAATATAGCGATCAAAAAAAATCCGCTGATTGCTTTGATTGACAGAATAGTGGGTAGGATTAAGAAAAATCGTGTAAACAGAAAAACTTATATTAAGCTGGCTTTGTGTTTGGGATGGATTGTGGGAGCACATAGATTTTATGCAGGGCATAAGATACTTGGAAGTTTATATCTTTTGTTTTTTTGGACAGGTATTCCTTTTGCAATGACGATAGTGGATCTTATGATTGCTTTACCCATGGAAGCGGATAAAGAAGGTTATATAGAGATTTAGGAGGTAGAAAGTTGAGAGTTATAGAATGTATTAATGAAAATTGGAGTTTTCGATTTGGGGACAGTATAGATAGAAAAGAAGAAGAGCTTGTCAATGGAAGACTATTGAACTTGCCCTATACCTACAACGGTTTTGACGGACAGGATGGAGGTGCTAATTACTATAAGGGAAAGACTGTGTTTTCAAAACTTTTGCAAAGACCCCTACTGCCAAAAGAATATAGAGTATATATTGAGTTTGGCGGTGTGAATTCTGTATGTGACGTATATGCAAATGGAAAACATTTGTTACATCATAGGGGAGGATATTCCAGATTTCGTGTAGATATCAGCAAAGAATTTTTAGAAGATGACACTTTACTTTTGAGTGTCTTGGTGGATAATGCAAATTATTCGGATGTTTATCCGCAAATGGCAGATTTTACCTTTTATGGAGGTATCTATAGAGATGTGTATATGATAGCAGCTCCGGAAACAAGTTTTTGTCTGGATTACTTTGCCTCAGAAGGTGCCATAGTAAAATCAAAGGTGGATGGAGATTTTGCTCAGGTAGACTTTGAAGCCTATGTAGATAATGCTAAAGTGTCTGATATGGTAGCATTTAGCATTATTGAAGAAGAAAGTGAAGAGGTTGTAGCGGAGGTATATGCACCGGCAAGTAAGATTACCAAGGCAAGTGCAAGAATTTATAAGCCTCATCTTTGGCAAGGAGTAGAGGATCCTTATTTATATCAGATTCAGGTAAAACTGATTCGTCATAATGAAGTTTTGGATGAGCTTGCATGGGGACATGGTATTAGAGAATTTTATGTGGATCCTAAAGAAGGATTTTTCTTAAATGGAATAAAAACTCCTTTAAGAGGAGTATCTCGTCATCAGGATAGACTTGGGATTGGTAATGCCTTGACTATTGATGAGCATGTAGAAGATGCACTTCTTATGCAGGAGATGGGTGTTAATACAATTCGACTTGCACACTATCAGCAGGATAAAGAGTTTTACGAACTTTGTGATAGATTAGGATTTGTAGTTTGGGCAGAAATCCCTTTTATTTCTGTAGTAAGTTCTGATGAGAAGGCACATGAAAATGCAATGTACCAGATGAAGGAACTCATTTATCAAAACTTTAACCATACATCGATCTGTGCTTGGGGTATTTCCAATGAAATTACCATTGGAGGAGATAAGCCCGGTTTGTATGAAAAATTAGTAGAGTTAGAAGCCTTGGTAAAAAGCCTTGATTCTACAAGACTTACTACTATGGCTCAGGTATCCATGCTTCCAAGAGATTCAAAGCATAATCAGATTACAGATGTATACAGCTATAATATTTACTATGGATGGTATGGCGGAGTATTTGAAGATAATGAGAAGTTTTTAGACGATATGCATAAGAGGTATCCAAATAGACCGATAGGTATTTCCGAATACGGTTGTGAAGGTATTATAAGCTGGCATAATGATGAACCTAAGGTAAGAGATTATTCAGAAGAATATCAGGCATTATATCATGAGCATATGTTAGAGATTATTACAAAGAGGGATTATCTATGGGCGACCCATGTTTGGAATATGTTTGATTTTGGATGTGACAGCCGAGACGAGGGTGGCGTTAAAGGAAGAAATAATAAGGGATTGATTACTCTGGACAGAAAGATTAAAAAAGATTCTTTCTTCTTATATAAAGCATATTGGTCAGAAGAAGCGTTTGTACATATTACAGGAAGAAGATATGCTTATCGTCATAATCAGAAAGTGGATATTAAGGTATATTCTAATCAGCCGGAGGTAACCTTATATGTCAATGGAGAGTGCAAGACCAAGAAAAGCGGAGATAAAATATTTATCTTTGAGGGAATTGAACTGGTAAAAGGCGATAATCATATTTTTGCTGTAGCCGGAGAGGGCATCTATGACAGTATCAGTTTATTACATGTAGATACGAAATTTGAAGGATATGTTATGCCGGTGGAAGAGGAAGAAGAAAGAGACGGTGTAAAAAACTGGTTTGAAGATGTAGACATGAGCAAGGAGGCACCTAAACTTTCTTTTAAAGAGGGCTTTTATTCTATTAAAGATACTATAGGAGATATCTTGGCAAATGAAGATGCATCTAATATTATGGCAGATGCTATGGCTACTTTTAGCGGAATGAAGGTAAAGAAAACAGCTTTTTCTATGATGGCAGGGCTCAGTTTAGAAGATATGAGCGGTGCGATATCACAGGATAAAGATGTTTTAGATAAGGCGCTTGCTTTTATGAATGCAAAATTACAGGAAATTAAAAAATAAAAAACAGCCTACAAATAGAGAAAATGCTCTGTTTGTAGGCTGTTTTATAATAGTAAATCTTAAATGTTTTAATGGAAAGCAGAACGATAAGCCGGGTTATGTCGTGTGTGATCATCTATCTAGACCTGCTGTCGCCAACAGGTTCAAGCGACCTACCTAAAGCGTGACGGGCAGCCACATTGCTTTTATTCGGTCTTGCTTCGAATGGGGTTTACATATGCCCTGTCTGTTACCAGCCAGGCGGTAGTCTCTTACACTGCCATTCCACCCTTACCAATATATGGCGGTATATTTCTGTTGCACTTTCCTTAGAGTTTCCTCCACCGGACGTTATCCGGCATCCTGCCCTATGAAGCCCGGACTTTCCTCGCCTGACGCCTTTCGGACTTGTCAGCCGCGATCACATATTCTGCATTCCGTGAAAAATTATAGCATAGCCTTTTATTTATTACCAGTATATTTTTGTTCGCAATATTTACAACGGTAAATTTCTTTTTCTTTATCAGACAGTAGAAAAACCTGATCAAGACCTTGTTCAATAGAAGTGATACATCTTGGGTTTTTACATTGAATCACGTTGGTAATTTGCTTAGGTAGGTGTAATTCTTTTTTTTCTACAATAGCGCTGTCTTTGATAAGATTTACAGTAATCGTATGGTCAATATAACCTAAGATGTCTAAATTTAACTGACCTACCGGGCATTCCACCTTTAAAATATCTTTTTTTCCCATTTTACTACTTTTTGCATTTTTTATAATCGCCACAGTACAGTCAAGTTTCCCAAGACCTAAATGATGGTAAATGGTCATACTGTCTCCCGCCTTAATGTGGTCTAAAACATAGCCTTCTTGTATTCTTCCTACATTTAACATTCTTACTTAACCTCCAATCCCAATAAGGTCATAATCAAAGCCATTCTTACATACATACCGTATTGTGCCTGCTTAAAGTAAACAGCACGGGGGTCGTCATCTACCTCTACAGCAATTTCATTTACACGTGGAAGTGGATGCATAACCAGCATATCCGGACCGGCAAGTTTCATTTTTTCCTTGTCTAAAATATAGAAATCTTTCATACGCACATAGTCTTCCTCATTAAAAAAGCGTTCTTTTTGTACTCTGGTCATGTAGAGTAAATCAAGCTTAGGAAGAGCATCTTCTAAGCGGATTACTTCTTCAAATGGAATATTGTGTTTTTTTAATACGTCTTCACGAATGTAACTGGGAATACGAAGCTCTTCCGGAGAAATGAGAATAAAAGAAACACCGGGGTAACGAACGAGGGCTTCAATTAAAGAGTGAACTGTACGGCCGAACTTTAAGTCTCCGCAAAGTCCAATGGTTAAATTATGAAAATGACCCTTTAGGGAGTGAATAGTGAGTAAATCGGTAAGCGTCTGTGTGGGATGTTGATGTCCACCGTCTCCGGCATTGATTACAGGAATTGAAGATGCCATAGAAGCTACAAGTGCGGCTCCTTCTTTGGGATGACGAATAGCGGCGATGTGTGCGTAACAGGAAACTGTGCGTAAGGTATCGGCAACACTTTCTCCTTTGGTGGCGGAAGAAGAGGAAGAATCGGAAAATCCCAACACTTTTCCTCCTAAAGCCATCATAGCGGCTTCAAAACTTAATCTGGTGCGGGTACTTGGCTCATAAAAAAGAGTTGCTAAGCGTTTATTGTCACATACATGGGCGAATCTGTCAGGATTAGACTCGATTTGATTGGCAAGACTTAAGAGTCTGTCTAATTCCTCCACATCAAAATCCAAGGGACTCAGTAAATGTTTCATAAAGACCTCCTTAAAGAAATAATCATACTTGTTGACCTCTTGATTGAAAAGTTCTGGTTTTGCTTAAACTTTTGATATTCTACCATAGATTGTAGGAGGACGCCAGACCTTTTTATAAAAATAAAGATTGACTTTTTCTTAAGCTTTAGTTAGTATAAAAACATAAAACCGAAACGTTTCGGATTTTTAAAATAAGGAGGTAAGTTATGGCACTTGTTACATCAAAAGATATGCTTTTAAAGGCACAGGAAGGTAGATATGCAGTTGGTGCTTTCAATGTAGAAAATATGGAAATGGTAAAGGCAGTCATTAAAGCAGCGGAAGATTTGCAGGCACCGGTTATGTTGCAGACTACACCATCAACCGTAAAGTATGGAAGTCTTGAAACTTATGCAGCTATGGTAAAAGCGGAGGCAAAAAAAGCAAAAGTGCCGGTAGCTTTGCATTTAGATCATGGAAATAGCTTTGATTTGGCAATAAAGGCTATGAAGGCGGGCTATACTTCGGTAATGATTGACGGTTCGGGACTTCCCTTTGAAGAAAATATGGCTCTTACAAAGAAAGTGTCAGAAGTGGCAAAAGCCTATGGTATTCCTGTAGAAGCAGAACTTGGCAAAGTAGGAGGAAAGGAAGACGATTTGGAAGCGGAGGCGGATACCAATACCAACCCCAAAGAGGCGGAAATTTTTGCCAATGAAACAGGTGTAGATTCTCTTGCAATAGCTATAGGAACGGCACACGGTTTTTATAATGGAACTCCGGTTCTTGATATTGAGAGAATTTCCAAGGTAAAAGAGCTGGTGACAATTCCTTTGGTACTTCACGGTGCATCGGGACTGACGGATAGGCAGGTAAAAGATTGTGTAGGGCGGGGTATGTGCAAGGTAAACTTTGCAACAGAGCTTAGGGCTGCTTATTTACAAGCAGTAAGAAATCTTTTGGAAGAAGATAAAAAGGTCATTGACCCTAAGAAAATAGGTAGTGTTGCCATGGAAGCAGTGACAGATCTTGTAAAGGGACGAATCCGCATGTGTGGCAGTGACGGCAAGGCAAATAATTAAGTCATGGCAACGATAAAAGATATTGCAAGGGAAACAGGACTTGGTATTGCTACCATATCCTCTTACTTAAATGGAGGAAGTGTTCGCAAGGCAAATAAAGAAAAGATAGAAGCCGCTATAGAAAAACTTCATTTTGAAGTAAATGAAATGGCAAGAGGTTTAAAGACTAATAAGACAAAGATTGTGGGGATTGTCATACCGGAGCTAAATAATGTCTTTTATGCGGAAATTATTACAGAAGTAGAGGACTTATTAAGGAGTAAGGGCTATGCCACCATGCTTTGTGATTGTCGTTCTGATGGACAAAGAGAGGAAGAGGCTTTGGAGTTTCTTTATAAAAAAAGGGTGGACGGTTTAATTTGGATTCCTACTAAACAAAGCTCTAAAACTATTGAGAAATATGAATTGGCAAAGAAACCTGTAGTAGTGGTAGATAGAAGAGTCGAGCAAAATTGGTGTGATTGTGTTTTATCGGATAATCTTAGGGCGGCAAAAGAAGCGGTTGGTCTTTTTACCAAGGCAGGGCACAAAAAAATTGCTATGAT
>DATCYL010000008.1:0-3940 GCA_036570305.1 Lachnospiraceae bacterium | reverse complement strand
GGAAAGACGGAATTCCATTAACCAACATTCCACCAAGTTGCTTTTCTTTTTCAAAAACTGTAATGGAGTAGCCATCCAAAGCTAAATAATAAGCACAGGAAAGTCCTGCCGGACCCGCACCTACAATCGCCACCTTTTTATCGCTATAATCATGACGTTTTACAGGTTTTGGTCTATTATTTTTATCTAACTCCTGCTGGGCAATAAACTTTTTAATTTCATCGATTGCGATCGGTTCATCCACATCGCCTCTGGTACAAGCCTCTTCACAACGCTTATTGCAGATACGCCCACAAACTGCCGGAAGGGGATTTTCATGACGAATTAATTCTAAAGCCTCTTTGTATTTTCCTTGAGAAGCAAGCTTAATATAGCCCTGCACACCAATATGAGCAGGACATTTGGTCTTACACGGTGCCGTTCCTGTATCTACAACATTTTCCCTATTGATACGATAATCATAATTCCAATTTTCTTCTTTCCAGTCATTATCACGCGGAGTTACCTTAGTAGTAATATCCTCTGTGACAGGTTTGCTGGAACATAGTTTTTGTCCCAATTTCAAAGCATTTACAGGACAATTTTCCACACATTGACCGCAGGCTACGCAGTTATCTTTATCTACTCTTGCCACATAATTGGATCGTACCATATCATTGTTTTTAAACATTTCTGCTGTTCTTAAAGAAAGACAACCACATCCGCAACAATTACAAATCGCATGTGTTTTTCCATTTCCATCCACGTTGGGAATCTGATGCATCAAACCATTATCTTCTGCTTTTCTTATAATTTCAAAAGCCTCTTCTCTGGTAATCTGGCGACCACGACCTGTTTTTATATAGTATTCCGCAGCATGCCCCATCTGAATACACATATCCTCTTTTAAATGTCCGCAGCCCTCTCCCATAAGTTCTCTGTCGGTTCGACAGGAACAATCTGTCACCGTAAATATATCATTTTCATTCAGATACTTGGAAACTTCCTCATAAGAAGCCCTATGGCTATTTCCATCAATTGCACGCTCAATAGGAATAACCCTCATAAGTCCTACTCCTACCGGAAAAGCTCCCGAACTTTTAGGACCTCTCACACGACCGTAAGCTTCCATAGCATATCCGATAATCGGATATTTTTCACAATTTTCTTTGCTGTTTACAATCACTTCCATAGTTCCCGGAATCCATGTCTCCGCCCAGAAAATATCTTCTCCTGTTTTTTTATCTGTATTCCAGAAAGCTACACCGAAAAATGCCAGTTTTTTTAATTGCTCAAGCACATAGTCTTCTGCTTTATTCATCTCTTTTGCAATTTGCTTTGCCGTTTTATGCTCATAAAGAGCCAAATGAAGACCCACTTCTGCCATATCCTCATCCACTCCGGCTTCCAAAATCACATACTCCGGGTCATCCCACAAATAAGAATTTTTCTTTTTTCTACGTCCTAAATGATTTGCCAAATCCAAAACTTTTTGGTCATATTTACATTCATACCAATCCGGAAATATCATTTTGGTGATGTCTTTCATCATCGCTCATCCCTCCACTTTTTTGTCTCTTCTAAAATCCAAGCGGCAAATTCATCGATCCCCTCTTCGGTCTTAGCACTGATAGGGATGATTTTTATAGCCGGATTCAATTTTTCCACATACTCTCTTACAGCATGCATATCAAAATCAAAACATTCCATCACATCAATCTTATTAATCAAAAGCAGGTCACAAACAGAAAACATAAGTGGGTACTTTAAGGGCTTATCATCACCTTCCGGTACACTTAAAATCATAATATTTTTCACTGCTCCGGTATCAAATTCCGCCGGACAGACAAGATTCCCTACATTTTCCAAAACTACAACATCTAAGTCTTTTGTTCCAAGCCCTTCCAGTCCCTGCCTTGTCATATCTGCATCCAAGTGGCACATGCCACCTGTATGCAGTTGAATCACTTTTGTTCCCAGCTTTGCAATTGTATCCGCATCTACATCAGAGTCAATATCCGCTTCCATAATGCCTATACGAACCTTCTCTTGCAAAGCCTTGATTGTCTTTGTTAAAGTCGTTGTTTTTCCTGCTCCGGGAGAAGACATCAAATTAATCAAAAATGTTTTTTCCTCTTTCAACTCTTGGCGTAACTCCTCCGCCCGGGCATCATTATCCGCAAAAACACTCTCTTTTATTTCCAAAATCCTATAATCCATTCATCTTCTCCTCACTGTAAGATTATTCAGCCAATTCCTTTACTTCTTTATATTTCTTTAAATCTGTATAAAGCTCACCCTTATATGGATTTCTCTTTGTCTTTACTACCTTATAAATCATGTAAACAAACACACCTATATTAAACAAAAGAGCAAGAAGACTCATGATAAAGAGTGGTGTTGTATTCGGTGTAGCTCCTGCCACTTTATAAAGCCCTTCTGCCACCTGCATAGTAGAACCGTCCGCTGCCACAATATTTTGAGCAATCGCTTCTGTCGCAATCGCCTTGCTGGCTAAAGAATGTACCATAAATTTTCCCGCATCCTGAAACATAGGGAAGGTTTGAGCAAACATACACCACAAAGCCAAAGTCTGAGCACGATGCTGTAACCAGGCACCTTTTCCAAGGGTAAAGGCACACAACGTAGGAGCCAAAAGAAGTGCCAAACCGCAATACCATGCATGGGTAGGTAAGCAATTATAGGTGTAGGCAAAATTCCAAAGGTCATAAGCAATAATCCAAAACCAGAGCATATCCGGCCATAACATATCCTTGCTACCGTCTTTTTTAGTTTTCTTGCGAACTACAATCCCAAACCATCCTGTAATGGTAACGATATTTAAAAGACCTGCAATACCATTCATGAAATTCCATGAGCCACCCACATAATACTGGGTCTGATTATTTAAGTATTCCACAGTCGGAATCACGTAGTTTAATCCAACCTCAAAATCTCTACCTACCGCTTCTAAAATATTAATTGCTAAGATTAGCGGCGGGAAGCAAAGTAACCATTTTAGCTTGCTGGCACCTTTGATATGGCGAATACACCAAAATCCGATACAACCTGCCGTTGATGAATACACTTTTGCCAAATGGAACCAATCCATATAGCTGGTTTCTTTTAAAACTGTAAGCCATAAAATAGTTAAAACAATAGGCAAAACCACAAAAAATGCAAATCCTACCCATTTAAAACGTCTACCCACTTCATTCAATCCAAAAAGTGCTGCAAATACACACAGCCATACCAAACAGACTAAGACTGCCGGTACATTTTCCGCAAAAACAAACATATCTTTTTCCTCCATTCCTCGACCTTTGTGGTCATACCAGTTTTATTTTCTTGTTAATAATTTATCAGTTATTGTAAGATATGTCAATATATTGTTCTATTTACAGTATTTTTTATGGATTTTTCTATTGATTTCTTGTTTTTTCAGGAGTAATATTAAGGCATATTTACTGGTATCCTAAATACATACCAGATACTATTAAATTCAGATTAGAAAGGACAAGAAACAGTAAATTTTTTTTAACAATTACCGGCATCTAAAATATGCCCAAACTTCCATTTCTTATTATGATAAGCAAACCGGACTTGAGTGACGGAAAACAAATATTTTTAAGGAGAAGAAATGTAATGCAATTTGATAAACTAAATACCCCCACATTAACAGAACTATTTATCAAAGATTTAGAAAGCAAAATTTTATCCGGACGTATGAGCGTAGGTGATAAACTGCCTCCGGAAAGAGAGCTTGCTACTTCTATGGGTGTCAGTCGTGCCGTCGTCAATACCGGAATCTCCAGTCTGGCAAAAAAAGGTTTTTTAACAGTAAAACCCCGTGTAGGTACTTTTGTTGCCGACTATCGTCGTCTCGGCACTTTAGATACCTTGATTGCCATTATGAATTATAATGGCGGAAGTCTAAAACACAGTGAAATCATTTCTATTT
>DATCYL010000007.1:0-4783 GCA_036570305.1 Lachnospiraceae bacterium | reverse complement strand
ACTTCTCTAACTCATTAATCGGTATCCAATACATATTTTCCTTGACTCCTATTGTATAGCTATTGCTATTAAGCATCTTAGTTCCTCTTGGTTTCATAAAATAATAAAATGAAATTTCATGACAGTTCTTACCCCTTAACGATCCTTTGTTTTCATTAAAGAAGTTTTCATGTATTACGGCTAAATAATCCACCTCATAAGCGACGCCTGTTTCTTCAAGTACTTCTCTTCTAACGGCATCTTCCGAATTTTCACCTACGCAAACAGCACCCCCAATAGAATAAAAGTAATCATCAATCTCATTTCTTGCAAATAATACGAATCCATCTTCTACGATAATCGCTGCTGCTCTATACCTAAACCATTTGTCTCCATCTGTAAAACCACAATCATATTCCATGAGTTTTCTCCTACAGTTTCCATTTTTTGATTTATTTTTCTTAATTAGCTAAAAATTATCCACACCCTTATTCTTATCTTCATTTGAAAAATTATAGCCACTGCAATATAAAAGCATATTACACCTATATCGAAGCCAAATACTATCGAAAGCTATTGACTTAACCTCTGCCCTATTTTATAGGCATTCTCTAAATCCTTAGGGAAATTTTCTTCATGAGCTATTTTCTTGATATTTTCATTAAAACTGCTCATATTAAACTTAGAGTAATCCGAAACTTGTAAGGTATTATAGCAAGGATATAAATAAACCTCTCCGTTTAACATCTCCAATTCCTTAGCATACTCCTCAAACTTTTCTTTATATAATTTATCATAGAATTCTTTCGTCGCATTCATACTGACAAACATAGCTACTTTTATACTTCCCGTAAAGTAATTACTATAGTCATCATAAGATAAAGCAGAAAAATGCAGTCTTTCCAAAAATGCAAAATATTGGCTTGTCGGTCTCCCCAGATAAATTGAAGTTCCTATAATCAAGGTATCTGCTGAAAATACTTTGTCAATAACCGGTGATAAATCGTCTTTCCAGTAGCAATGGCATCTTTCTGCTCCCTTTCTCTTACAAAGCATACAGCTTCTGCATCCGGTAAAGTTCAAATCATATAAATCTATATACTCTACTTCTGCACCGACATCTAAAGCACCTTTAGCAGCTGACTTTAACAACTTTGCAGTATTCCAATTTTTTCTTGGACTTGCATTTAGCACAATTGTTTTCATGAAAAATCCCCCTACAACTTGTAATCTTTATCCCTATAAACCGGGAGTTTATTCCTTATTAGCCTCGCCCCAGACACATATCTGCTCAAGAACAATTATAAATGATTTTCTTCTTTAGATGAGACTGCACTCAACCTTAGTCGAAGTCTGTCGGCATTCTTTCCAAATCATCAAATTACACTTTCTCGATTGACAGTACCTAGCACAAATAGCGGTACACTACATATTTACCATACGGCTATTAATTTTCCACTTTTCATCCATGTCTTTTACTGTTAATATCCCATTCATGTCTCCTAAAAATAGCCACCTTACAATGCGTTTATTATATTTCATTTTCTCGAAATATTCAACTTCCCGAAATTTATAAGTTCAATTCACTGTAGCAATTCCTAACCTACTATTTATTATACATATACTGTGTATCAAAAACGGACTCTCTAGATACTTCCTTCAATTTCCTTTTATCTCTCTTCACTATATTTTACCAAAAATCCCTCAGCATACTTCCTCATATCCTGAACCACATCACTCGGTCCAACAATTTTCACCTCATTTCCAAGGCCAAATATCCACCCGTAAAACTGCGAACTGACATTTACATCTACTGCAAATTCACTGTACTCATCATCAACTGCCCTAAAAGAAATGTCTTTTCCAAATCTATCGAAGAATACTCCAGCCATATGATTATGACACTGTATCTTTACCTTCTTTTTCTCCCCATGATACATTCCAAAAGTTGCCTTTGAGTAAGCTGCCATATCAAGATCTTTGAATACTTCTTTGCCTTCCCTTGCTTCCTTAGTTACTTCAAGTTTAAGCATTTTGTCAACACGATAATGTTTACAGGTCTTGCTGTAATCATCAAAGGCAACAAGATAGTAATTTTCATCATCCCAACTTAGAGCCCACGGACTCACACTAAAATAATTGTCGTGATTTAACATAACCATTGACTTATTAGGCTTCAATGCATAGTACTTAAATCGAATCTTTTTATTAGTGGCAATCGCTGTATGAATATCATCTACATTATAGTAGATACTCTCATTCATAGTCTTGATTCTTCCCTGAACATATACCTGGCGATCAAGTTGCTTTGCCTGGTGCTCACTTACAAAGCCTTTTACTTTCTTAATCAGTTCACGGGATTTTCTCTCTGTGATAAATTTTGATGATTGAATGGCATCGATTAGAAGCTTCACCTCTGCCAATTCAAATTCCCTAGAACCTACATGGTAAAATGTTTCTCTTCCTACTTGCTCTTTAATAATTTCAATACCAAACTTATCAGTCATATCCTGAAAATCTGCATAAATACTTTTTCTTTCTGCTGTCACATCATATTTATCAAGCTCTTTTATAATCTGAGGCATAGTGAGACTATTCTGATCATCTGTTTTTGCTTGCATAATTTTCATCAAATAAGGGAACTTAAATTTCTAATGTATGTTTTCTAAATATCTCCGCATCTTATTGGCCTAACGATCAACTTCCTAAAAACCCAATAAATAAAACCTGAATTATCGATACAATCGGAATAAGTAAAAAAGGGGCTACTAGAAAGTGTTCAATAACCGCCAAGTGTTTCATCCAGTTATTAAATTCATAGTCCTTGTGTCCCTCTGTCCCTGGAATGACAATCTTATTTTTATATTTTCCCTGAAACAAAAGACAGTCTAACAAGAAAAAATCGCCTAAATTTAATATGCTCCACTGAATATATCCCGTCCAAAAGATATTCCAAAAACCAATAATTCCTGTATGTAAAATGCTCGCTACTGAGTATGCAAAACAAACTCCAACAATGATAACATTTAATATTCCATTCATAATATTCTCTTCTTTTGTCATTCGCTCGGGTGCAGCCTTCTGAATAGTCTTTGGATAAGAATCAAAAAAGAATCTCGGATTAATGAGCACCAAGGTGGCTACCGCTCCGTTAAAAATAGCAGCTATAGCAATACCATCAAGAACCGCTTGGATTACATCCATAAAATTTCTCCTCATAAAAGTCTAATTTTTTATTTCTACAAACTGGAATTTTCATTACTTTCATCCATTAATGGATAATCAAAGCATATGATTGATTTCTCTGCCATTTTATCGTCAATTCAATTTTTCGCCGGAATAACCGAAAACAATCCACTTCTATTGCAGTAAAAATAGATCTTTTTTACTCCGTTAATCTTAAAACGTGCCTGTGCATCTCCTTCCGGATACAACTTTACCATCTGCATCCTGTCAGAAGAAACTGCTGCAATAAAAGAAATGTAATGATTTTTGGTCATCTCATGCTTTATCTGCACATAATATTCATCCTCTACATGTTCTATAAAAATCTTATGGTCTTCGTCTGTTGCTTCAGCTTCTTCCGGTTGCAGTAATACTCCATGACAGTGAATCACAGATTCTCCCATACCATGAATTACATTTCCACAAACCGGACACACATAAAATTGGGAACGCAACATATTTGCAGATATATTGGAATTATAAACTGTATTCCCAGAAATCAGCTCAGCAACAGACACCGAAAGGGCATTGGCAATCGGATCTAATAATGTAATATCCGGATATCCTTTTCCTGTCTCCCATTTAGAGATTGTCTTATCACTAACCCCTAATTTGTCTGCTAACTGTAATTGTGTGACATTGTTTTTTTCACGCAGTTCTTTAATCACTGCTCCTGTTACGTATTCATTCATTTTCTTACTACCTCCATAGCCACATTCTAAATCACAGTTTTTATTTCCGCTACCTACGAAAAGTAGAGTTTCCTTTTATACTTCCTCATAATAAACTATATCCTACACAAATCCCGATTTGTATTTCTGTTTGTTTTAAAAATGGGCAATCCCGATTGGAATTGCCCATTCATTCTTACCACTCCAAAATCCAACGGCTTCGCCGTTGCCGTGCTTCGCACTCCATGATTTTGTCGTTGTCGTATCCGTTGAAAACAAATACTCCGCTTCGCTAGCGCTTGTTTTCCTGCGGATACTCCAAATTATGCGATTTTTTCTTGCTTGCACCGATTTCTGCATCAAATGATGTAAGTTTGATGTAAATCGCTGTTTTTTCAGTTTTTTATCAAATGAAGTATGTCCCGTCTATTCGGTAAAACGGTACATCTTTACATCACGTCGACTGGCGTCTCCGTGCGTTTTTCGCCTTATGTCGGTGTTCGCAAGCGCACACCGCCGCAAGGCTCAGTTTCTCATCTTAATAGAGCTTTGCACCTGCTGGAATGTGGTTATCCACCATCAGAAGATGAAGCTTTTCCTCTCCCTCTTCCTCGTGAATTGCTGAAAGCAGCATACCGCAGGACTCAATGCCCATCATAGCTCTCGGCGGAAGATTTGTGATAGCAATAAGAGTCTTTCCAACCAGCTCTTCCGGCTCGTAAAACTCACGAATACCGCTTAAGATGGTTCTATCTGTTCCTGTTCCATCATCAAGAGTAAACTGTAAGAGCTTCTTTGACTTTGGTACTGCAACACATTCTTTTACCTTTACTGCCCTAAAATCTGACTTGGAAAAGGTCTCAAAATCAACCGCTTCCTCAAATAAAGGCTCAATTTTCACCTTGGAA
>DATCYL010000006.1:0-2869 GCA_036570305.1 Lachnospiraceae bacterium | reverse complement strand
AAGGAAGATTTTGTTTTTGCAGCCATTTGTGAAGAGCTTGGAGGAATCTTTGCTGTTTGCTTAATTTTAATCTGCATGAGTTTATTTATTTTAATTCTAAATATTTCCATGCAGTTTCATAATCCTTTTTACAAAATGATTGCTTTAGGATTTGGCGTAGAATACGCATTTCAAGTTTTTTTAACCATAGGAGGAACCAGTAAATTTATTCCTATGACAGGTATTACCTTGCCTTTGGTAAGCTATGGCGGAAGTTCTATTCTTTGTACAATTCTTATGTTATCGGTTGTGCAGGGACTTTATATGCTAAGGGAAGACGAAGGAGACTATCTGGAGCAGGAAAGATGGGAAGGTCGCTATGCAAAAGAATATGAATAAAAAAAAGAATAAAAAACGAAATACTGAATATACAGTAGTGGCATACAGCTTTGTCCTTATCTTTTTATCCTTGATTTTGTGGATGGTTTATTTTAATTTTTATAAAAGCTCGGAGTTTATCAATAGTCCTTATAATAAAAGGCAAAACACCTTTGCAGATAGGGTGATCAGGGGGAATATTGTATCTTCGGATGGAAAGACTCTTGCCACAACAAAAGTAGATGAAGAGGGAAAGGAAGATAGGGAATATCCTTATGGGGAATTGTTTGCCCATGCTTTGGGATATACATCCAACGGAAAGAGCGGTCTGGAGGCGGAAGCTAATTTTGACCTGTTGACATCACATGATTTTATATTGACCAGAATAGAAAATGAAATAAAAAACAAAAAAAACAAGGGAGATAATGTGATTACTACCCTAGACAGTCGTTTGCAGGAGGCGGCTTATGGTGCTTTGAATGGCTATAATGGAGCTGCTGTGGTCTTGGAGGCAAGAAGCGGTAAAGTTTTGGCTATGGTCAGTAAACCTACCTTTAATCCTAATACGATAGAAGCGGACTGGCAGTCAATTATCAGTGAAGAAAATAATAGCGTTTTGGTAAATAGGGCGACACAGGGACTTTATCCTCCGGGTTCTACATTTAAGATTATTACCACCTTGGCATATTTGAGAAAACACGGGAATTTGGATGGATTTTCCTATGAGTGTAATGGCGAGATACAGCCTTTGGATGGGAATTTGATTCATTGTTATAATTCTATTGCACATGGGGAGGAAAATCTGACACAAGCATTTGAAAATTCCTGCAATACAGCTTTTAGCCTGATAGGAAGTCAGTTGGGAGCGAAGCAGTTGGAAAGAACGGCAAAAGAGATGCTCTTTAATGAAAAACTTCCTTTGAATATGGCTTATAAAAAAAGTTCTTTTACCTTAAGTCAAAAAGATACACAGGCAATTACTATGTTAACATCCATTGGTCAGGGAAATACCCTGGTAACTCCTATGCATATGGCGATGCTTACGTCGGCTATTGCAAATGGAGGGGTGCTTATGAAACCTTATTTAATAGATGAAGTAGAAAATACCAATGGGGATAGGGTAAGAAAAGAAATGCCGGACGCTTATAAAAAAATTATGACGGCAGAAGAAGCCGCAACACTCTCTTCTTTGATGCAGGGGGTTGTTGCAAATGGTACGGCAAGTAGCTTAAGTAATGATAATTATAGTGCTGCCGGAAAAACCGGGTCGGCAGAATATTTTGTCAATGGAGAAACCAGAACGCACAGTTGGTTTGTAGGATTTTCTAATGTGGAAAATCCGGATATTGCAGTGGCAGTTATAGCAGAAGATGGGGGAACCGGAAGTGCGGTGGCAGTGCCGGCGGCAAAAGAAATTATGGATACTTATTATAGTTTAGAGGAAAATAAGTAAAGGATGAAAGAAAAGATGAAGCTTTGCTGGGCGGAAAATTTGTATATAAGTGATAATTTAAAAAAGAAAGAAAAAAAAATTCGTTCTCAAATTGAGCGGGACAAATTCATGACGAATGTATTTCTTTTAACATTTCCGACCAATCCTCAAAATCAGTTGGATATTTTCTCTTGCATTCAATTAAAGCAGCAGTATGTAAGAGAGCATTGTCCAATGATTGTGGGAATGGCAAAGGGATATGATCTGGCTTTAGAGCTTTTAGTGCAGATTACAAAAGACTGCTATCGGGATAGGCAGGATGCAAATATTAAAGCGTATCTGGAAGAAAAATCAGGAAGATAAGTAAACAAAAGTGTTTTGAGTAAGATAGATTAAGTGAAAAGAAAGAGAGAGGAGGATATAAAAGTCATGGTAGGGATTTTGTTATTGATTTTAAAGTGGCTGGGTATCTTCCTTTTATGTTTACTTTTACTTATTCTGTTTTTTTTACTTCTTCTTTTGTTTTTGCCCTTTTGCTATTCTTTGGAGGGAAGAAAGGATAAAGAAGGTTTAGTCGGTAAGGCAAAACTTTCCTGGGGACTTTTTTTGTTCAAAGCCATGGTATCTTATGATAAAGAGGCTGCTTTGTCCTATAGGGTAAGGCTTGTGGGTGTGGATATACTTTCTTTGTTTGGCGAAAAAAAAAGAGGAAAGAAAAAAAGCAGTTTAAAGGCCAAAAAGAAAAGGGAAAACAAAGAAGCAAAAAAATATATAGCCGGTGATTTGGAAACTCTTGACAGAAATCTGGTTTTGGATAAGATAGAAAAAAATAATAGTCAAGAAGAAGGCAGAGAGCTTCCTCTACAAATATTATCAAAAGATGAAAAAAAAGAAGAAAGCAAAAAAGAGATAAACATAAAAAAAACAAAAAAGAAAGAACCTTTCTTTGATAAGATAAAAAATGTTTGGGGCAAAATAAAAAGTTTCCTTCAAAAGTTAAAGGACAAAAAGGAAAGTATAGAAGAGAAAATAAAAAGGCTTATAGAAAAGGTGAATGAGATAAAAGAAGCTGTCAATTCT
>DATCYL010000005.1:0-3020 GCA_036570305.1 Lachnospiraceae bacterium | reverse complement strand
CTATAGAATTTATATCCATCAAAATTTCTTCCGTCTCTTCTTCTTTCTTACTATCAAGATACAAAGTTTTATAAGAAAAGGCAGGGAAATTATCCACCCATACCTCTACTCCATCCTCTTTCCAATGGTGTAAAAGTACATTTCCATCTTTATCTTTCACTAATGTATTTTGATAAACTATTAAATCATCTTTTTCCATAGGAAGAAAAACTTTAGTAGATCTTTCCCAGTTAGAGTTATTAAAAACTGTATATGCCGAATCATTTTTCTTGTATAAGATATTTAGATTTCTCTCTACAATAGTATCCAAATAATGTTTTGCACGTGAGTATTCCTCATGACTGTCCTCATAAACTTCCTTAATTGAAGAGCCCGGCAATATATCGTGAAACTGATGACAAAGTACAATCTTCCAAGCTTTTAAAAGATTTTCGTAATCATAGGGAAGATTTCCTATATACCTTGCAAAAACAGACTGCATTTCTACATTTCTAAGCAAATACTCCATCTGACGATTCGTTTTTTTATTATAACTTTGAGAGGTATAAGTTCCCCTGTGAAATTCCAGATAAAGTTCTCCATCCCAAATCGGAAGATAGCCATTCATTGGATTTTCTTGTAGGGTTTCATTCAGCCGCTTAAAATAGGTGGTAGGTTTTTCCATCTTCACATGCGGTAATCCCGGAATTTTATCTGCCATCTCTGTCTGTTTTATTTGTGCCCTTGTAGGACCACCACCACCGTCTCCAAATCCAAAGGATAACAATAAGTCTTTGTTGGTATCTTTATTTCTATAGTGTTCCCATGCTCCTTTAATAGCGGCAGGGCTCGTATTCCCGTTATAAGTATAAAAATCTTCATCGGGATCTGTTGTCGTAATAAAATGTGCTGTGATTTCACTTCCATCCATGCCTCGCCAGATAAATGTATCATAAGGCAAGCGATTGGTATCATTCCAGCTTATCTTGGTCGTCATAAAGGTATCTACGCCGGATTTTTTAAGAATTTGCGGTAATGCCCAGGAATATCCGAAAACATCCGGCAACCATAAATATTTACTTTCATAGTCAAATTCTTTTCTAAAGAAATTTTTCCCAAGCAAAATTTGTCTAATAATAGATTCTCCCGAGGCTAAATTACAATCGCATTCTACCCACATAGCTCCGGAAGGTTCCCACTTTCCTTCTTTTACCCTATTTTTAATATGTTCGTAAATATCCGGATAATCACTTTTGATATAATCATAAAGCTGAGGTTGTGTCTGCAAAAATAAATAGTCCGGATACTTATCCATTAGTCTGTTTACTGTAGAAAAAGACCTTGCACACTTTTCGCGGGTATGGCGCAATCTCCACAGCCACGCCACATCAATATGGGTGTGACCGATTACATTGACATGAACATCCGGTTTCCCCTGCCCCTGCATTTGCCCGCTTAAAAACTCATAGGCTTTTTGTGTACTTTCATAAAAGTTTTCACTGCCTGTATCAGTAAAGTCAACCATTTGGAAAGTTTTTACCAGAGTGCTTAAAAGCCACTCTTTGTATTCATTTTCAACTGAAAGAATATCGTAACTTTCAATTACTGCTTTTGATAAAAAGTATAAATCATCAGTTGCATGATCTAAAAGGGCAATTTGCGCCCTTTGAATCGTCATCGTCTTATCTTTTGGGATCCCCCCTCCATTTAGACCTGACCATAGTCTGAATTTGAAATCAAGGTGCAAACCATTTTGCGATGGTTCTAAAAAAACTTCCTTGTGATTTCCATCTACTGCCTGATAAGGTTTATCATTTACGTACAGTAAACTTTCAAAATCTCCATTATTTCCATGACCTGATGGAACACCGAAGTCAAAAAGCCCTAAAACCTCCTCTTTTACCCATTCATTAGGAATCTCTACCTTGGCGGTAAGCCAGTTATACCTATCCCAGCCCGACCATGAAAATCCTTTTTCTACAGCTTTAGGATTTCCCATAGGCTTTCTATTGCCTATTTCGCCGTCGTCTTCCCAAAATAAAAGTTCTCCAATATCTTTAGAATTTTTATATCTTAATTCCTCCAATTCATAAATTAATTGCATAATCCTATCTCTGTTATGAAAATCAAATGGCATCTTAATTCCTCCTTAATTTAAAATTCCCTGATAGATTCGGTTGTATTTTTCCACCAGTTCTTTTGCAAGTGAATATGAATTTATCAATGGATGTAACATAAGTGCATCAATGGCAAGTTTTTTAGAAGCTTGTAAAATTGCATCCACAGTAAGATTTTCATATCGTTTTATCATACGAATCATCAATTCACAATCCTTGGGAATATTCTCAACTTTTATTGGAACAATTCCCGTTTTTGATACATGACAAGTCATTTCTACGATATCATTCTCATTTAAAAATGAAATACTATTCTGATTTTTCACAGACAAAACTAAATCTTTTCCGGCATCCGACTGCATTCCTTCTATACAATCAAGCATAACTCCGGCATAGCCCATACCGTCAGGCACCTTTAGTTCTCCCATCTCTAAAAGTGGACGTTTTTTTATGTTGGATTCTATACTCATATAAGAATTTTCCCTTACCTGCATATAGTAAAGAAATATCTGTAGTGCTTCCTCGGGTTCTGCTTCTATATCCATATTTTTTAAGGTTTCCATCATTTGAATATTTACATTTTCTATGACTTTCCCTCTGCTCTCCCCGGATTTTTTAATATTTTCTAATGCCTTCTCCCTATGATAATAATAATATAAATATTCATTTGGTAAAAGTCCTATAAGTTTTAGCAAATCCGGATCAAACATAGAAAATTCCTGAACACTGCTTAAAAATTTTCTGTCTTCAAGAAGCTTTGGTAAAATTTCTTTTCCTTCTACCTTTACACTTTGAATCCACGATAAATGATTGAGCCCAAAAAACTGCAAATATAGGTCTTTTTCTTTTACACCAAGTTCTTTTGCCATTCTAAATTTAGTACTGCTTGGGGCATCACAAATTCCTATAATCTTATCATATCCC
>DATCYL010000004.1:0-9810 GCA_036570305.1 Lachnospiraceae bacterium | reverse complement strand
CTTCAAAGGACTTATCTTATCGGAAGAACTTAAAAGACTCCAGCTTTTTTGATCATAAACCATATATTGGTATTTTAGCTTTAAATTCAAAGGATTGTTTACCTCTCCTTTAAACTCTACTTCACTTCCGGTAATCATCGGAGATGCTTTGCTTGCAAGGATTGCTTTTACCTCTCCTCCACCAATCGAAATCGCCTTTGTCTCATTTGCTTCTATCCCGCTTTTTGTTTTTACTTCCGCACGCATCCAGTAATCGCCCGGCGCTTTTGGATTCCAGACAGCTTTACTCTCCTTTGACCATGGCTTAATCTCAAACCAAACCTGTTTTGATAAATCGTAGCCAATCCATCTATAGGATAAATCCTCTCCATTACTTTCTGTAGTAATATCAAGTTTTGTCTCTTCTCCTATATCCGCTTTAAGATTGCTCAACTTAATATATTCATCTGACACTAAGTAGGTCACTATCTTGGATTCTAAAAGATTGTCATTTTCATCCATTAACTGCAAACATATCCAATAGTTTGCACCTTTTTCAGGCTTCCAATCAATAACATCTAAATCCTTGCCCTTTTTGATTTCTCTCCAAACGCTTCCGTCATAGCTTAGCCAACGATAGGTCAAGTTGTTTTCGTATACATTATCTACTCTTGCAGTGACTCTGGCTTCTTTTCCTAAAACCAAGGTCTTTTGCGGAGTCACCTCAATGTCTTGAATTAAACTATTATTTATCTGGAAAGATTCAATTTTCTCTGCTTGTGTTCCATCAGGAGCACTCACTTTAAGACAAACCCAATAGTTTCCGTTTCGTTGGCTTGTCCACTCATAAACATCAACTCTATCCGCAGGCTTTAGTTCACTCCATGTTTTCTTATCCACATCATAGAGCAAATAACTGTATTTTAATTCATGTAATCCTTGATTCGTCTCTAATACCGGAGAAAACAAGCGATTTCTTGGACTGGTTTCTTCAATCTGAATGGATTCCACCTTTAATAAAGTCTTTTCAAAACTTGCCGTGTATTCTGCTATTAATTTAGATTCGCTTCCGTCCGGATTGTGCAAAATAACATGAATCCAATAATTGCCCTCTTTTTCGATTTCCCACTCATAGGACATCTTTTGAGAATTTCCCTCTAAAGTATGCCAAGTTCCTGTTTGTAAATCATAGTATTGATAGGTAATTGCTTCCACTTCATTTAGCTTATCCGCTATAGGAATAATAAGGAGCTTATGTCCTTTTTCCATAGGTTTTAAGTCTATTTGAGTTAGAGTAGCTCCGTAGCTTTCTATTACTTCCTCCTCTACAGCAACCGGACTTTCCTCTTCTTCAAAAACCTCTTCTGCCTTTTCATTTTCTTCCGAAAAGCTTTCTGTATCTGCTCTTTCAACCGATTCTAAAACCTCTGTATTCGCATTTGCAAAAGTACTTTGGGGAAACGCCATCCCCAGGCAGAGGGAAAGAGCCATTATTTTCATCAACCTTTTCTTCATGCTTACACTCCTAACTTGATACACCTTTACTTTACTCAACTAAATACTTAATTATTATATCTTCTTACCATACTAGTGTCAATTAAGCTTTCTTTAATTCATCACTCACTATCCAACAAATCTTGCTCCTACATAACCCTCTTGACCGTTAAAATTAATCCTGTACCAGCCTTTGGCATCCTCAAGCACCTCTACCTGACTTCCTGCCGGAATTTCTCCTAAAGGACTTCCCTCATATCCCGGATTTGGTCTTAGATTGCAT
Source organism: Lachnospiraceae bacterium (assembly GCA_036570305.1). Taxonomy (GTDB): domain Bacteria; phylum Bacillota; class Clostridia; order Lachnospirales; family Lachnospiraceae; genus JAQVHQ01. The sequence continues at coordinate 8,054 of DATCYL010000004.1, read as the reverse complement.
GGACTGACTACCGTCATCACCCTAGGAAACAGAAGATCTGTTTGTTCAGTTTCTTGCTGATTACTTACCTCTTCATTTGTCACTTCTTCTGCCTCTGTGTTTTCAGTTTGACTATTCTCTTCTTGTCCCGCAGGTTCCATGTTATTATTCTGAGCATTTTCAGCTACCTGCGTATTATTCTCTGCCAGGGAATCTTGTGCATTTACATCTTCCTCCATCACAGTTCCCGGAGATACAAAAACCTCTTCTTCATTGCTCATCTCTTCTTTTGTATTTTCTTTTGATTCCTGCTCTTTTTCTTTCTCCTGAATTTTCACCTCAAAAGCTTCATTTTCCACCTGTGCCTCTTTACTTAATGTATTGACTGCTCTTACGCCGAAAAATATGGCAATTCCTACGCAAACTATACCAAGTCCTAAAAGAAAATATCTAAGATTATCGGATAACCATTCTCTAAAATTATTCATATTATTACTCCTCCAACTCCAGCACAATGTAAAATCCGCTTGCCTTTTCTATAATATCTTTTACTAATCCTTTTTTGGAAGATATCCTTTCAAAATATTCATAGTTTCTGGACATGCCTACCGCAGGGGCAATTGTATAATAATAACTTGTGGGAAGTTCACTCTCATAAATATCCACCACATCTCCCACTTCCACTAAACCCTGTCTTTCTATTTTAAATTCTTCAAGGCGCATCATTTATCCTCCTTAAGACTCTTCATGCAAGGGCAATTCTTCTTGTCCCCTAAAAATAATCCTAGGACCTCCCGTATGGTCTATGTATTCTTTAGTAATTACAACCTGACCTATATTATTATCCTTTGGCACTTCATACATAATATCCAACATTAATTCTTCCATAATAGCCCTAAGCGCTCTTGCTCCGGTATCCTTTTGCAAGGCTTTTTTTGCAATAGCTTCTAAGGCTTCCTTGGTAAATTCCAATTTTACCTCATCCATTTCCAAAAGCTTTTTGTATTGCTTTAAGATAGCATTTCTTGGTTCCAACAAAATAGATACCAACATCTCCTCTGTTAAAGATTGCAAAGTAAATATAATCGGTAGACGACCGATAAACTCCGGAACCATACCGAAGTTCCTTAAATCCTCCACACTTACCTGACTTAAAAGATTTTTATCCTTATCATATTTGTCTTTTAAATCTGCCTGAAATCCCATAGAAGACTTTTTATTTAGTCTTTCTTTGATAATGTTTTCCAGATCCGGAAAAGCACCGCCACAAATAAACAAAATATTCTTTGTGTCTACAGACACCAACGGAACCATGGCATTTTTACTATTGGCTCCCACCGGAACCTCCACCTTACTTCCCTCTAAAAGCTTTAGCATGCCCTGCTGCACAGCCTCTCCGCTTACATCTCTTTGGTTAGTATTTTTCTTTTTGGCAATTTTATCAATCTCATCAATGAAAATAATACCGTGTTCGGCTCTTTCCACATCATTATCAGCAGCCGCCAAAAGCTTTGATACTACACTTTCAATATCATCACCTATATAGCCGGCTTCCGTCAATGACGTCGCATCCGTAATCGCCAGTGGAACATCTAAAAGCCTTGCCAGTGTCTGTACCAGGTAGGTTTTTCCACTCCCCGTAGGTCCAATCATAAGCATATTTGATTTTTCAATTTGTACGTCTTCTTTGTCCGGATGCAAAATCCTTTTATAGTGATTATAGACACCGACTGCCATTATTTTTTTCGCCTGGTTTTGTCCTATGACATATTCATCCAGACGCTCCTTAATAATATGCGGTGCCGGAATGTCTTTTAAGGTAAGAGTCTTTTTTTCCTCTTTTTTCTTTTCCTTTCTTTTCTTAATTCTCTGCTCTTTAGGAATTCTGTTTTGCAAACTGCTAAGATCCGGCATTCCCTGCATGTTCATCATGTCCATATAGTTCATATTACTACTGTTCATAGCATCGAAACTTTTTTGCATACAATCAGAACAAACATGAATATCATTGGGTAATTCAATCATCTTTCCTGTCAGACTTTCCGGTCTTCTACAGAGGAAACACACCTTTTCATATTCATCTTTGTCCTCTTTACTTACCTTTTCTTCTAATACTTCCTCTTTATTTTCCATAATATTTCCTCTTTATCTTCCTATCTATTTATACATATGTAAGTCTTTAATTAAAACCATAAATTTTTTGTACCAGTTTATACCCTGCTATCGAAATATTTCTGCCTCCCTTTCCCGGCAAGTTCACAAGCCTGCCAAGCAAAGAGTACCTTAACTGCAAATACAGCCAAGCGTCTTTTTCCTTTAAATATTTCCATAATTCATCTTTTTTCTTTAGGTTTTCTTCTGTTTTACTCTTGAGTAATAAAATAGAAGAAACCAACATAATAATAGATATGGAGTGCACCATAAACTTTCTTTGCATCTTATTTACAATTCGCTTTGCATCAAAAGAATCAATCATCAATTTATTCACTCTTAGCTGCTGGTCAATTCTTTGAATCATGATGGACTCATTCACTGACTGATCCTGACGTCCGATAAAGTATCTGTAAAAATTCACATCCAGATAATAAAGGCTCTTTACATGTCCCATCGGCTGGAAGGCAAAAAGATTATCCACATAAAAGGTATGTTCCGGCAACTGCAGACCACATTCTCTTAAAAGCTCTGTTCTGTAAATCAAAGAGTGCATTAAAACATATTGCGTTTTAGGTAGCGGAGTCATCTCGCTCCACTTAAAAATCCTATCTTTCGGAAATGCCGAATAACGCATAACTCTCTTCTTTTTTGCTCCCTGTTTTTCATACACATAATTACTGATCAAAACATCCAAAGCATCCGGACCCTTTACAATCTCAAGTAAAGTCTCCAGAATTTTTTTATATGCCTCCTCATTTACCCAATCATCACTGTCTACTACCTTAAAATACAAACCGCTTGCATTTGCAATTCCGGCATTTACCGCCGAGCCATGCCCTCCATTTTCCTTATGCACAGTTTTAATGATTGTCGGATATTCTTCCTTTAATCTTTCTGCAATTTCCTTGGTTTTGTCTGTAGAACCGTCATTTACAATAATAATTTCCACTAAATCCCCACCGACCAAAAGAGAATTTACACATTTTTCCATATAAGCTTCTGAATTGTAACAGGGAATTGCTATTGATAATAATTTCATCTTTTCACCTCTACTTTATATATTTTTTATATGCTCTTAGTGCGGACGCAATCGGATACTCTTTCTTTATTGTCTCACAATCCACAAAAATGATATCCTTTTTTAAAACCGAGCTTAACTCATCAATCCAGACATGATAAGCCGACATTTCCCATTCCACATGACTAAATATATGCTTAGATTGCTCCAGTTCTTTGATTCTGATTGACTCTATACCCTGTTTTTTTAACCACAAAACCACTTCCTTTTCATCCAACTTACCATCTAAAGTCGGAAATTCATAAAGTCCTGCCAAAAGTCCCTTATCAGGTCTTTTTCTAAGAGAAAAGGAATTGTCATTTTTTATAACCAATACCGTCTTTTGCTCCACTTTTCTCTTTTTCTTTTTCTCCTTTACGGGCAACTTATCTATTAAATCCTTTTTGTAAGCTATGCAAGTAAAGGAAAGGGGACATTGGGTACATTTTGGCAAAGTATTGGGCAGACATACTGTAGCTCCAAGCTCCATTAGCGCCTGGTTAAAATCGCCTGCTCTTTTAGGTGGAATATAGCGGCTTACCTCCTCCTCAACTCGTTTTTTTGTTTTATCCTTTCCTATATCTTCAAAGTTTCCAAATAAACGAGACCAAACACGAAGGACATTTCCATCTACCGCCGGATATGCTTGCCCATGTCCTATAGAGGCTATAGCTCCCGCCGTATAGCTTCCGATACCGGGTAACTTTAACAAAGAAGTATGATCCTTTGGTAATTTTCCTCCAAAATTTTCAACTAAAATAAGGGCTGCCTTTTGCATATTTCTCACTCGATTATAATAGCCAAGTCCCTCCCATAACTTTAAGAGTTCATCTTCTCTACAGGCTGCCAAAGCTTCTATATCCGGCAATCTCTCTATAAATCGTAAAAAATATGACTTTACAGCCTCAACTCTAGTCTGCTGTAACATAATCTCTGAAATCCATGTATAATAGGGATTATTTTTATCCCTCCAAGGCAGGATACGCTTTGATTTTTCGTACCAGAGCAAAAGCTCACTTACCATTTTTTCCATTTTACTTTTCCTATCTATATCATCCACTTATTATAGTAAATCTTACCTGCATGGTCAAGAAATCCGCCAACTGTCCTCTTCTTCTTGATGAAGAAAGGAGCACCGAAACAAATCCGGTGCCCCACATATTCCTCTTAATAATAAACTACTACGATTGTACCAACGGAAACTTGACTAAACAAATCTTTTGCACTGCTTAAAGGTAAATTTACGCAACCATGAGAACCTGAATATTTGTAAATGGTTCCTCCAAATTTTGAACGCCATGTAGCATCATGCAAACCATAACCTCTGTAAAAAGGCATCCAATAGCTGACCGGAGATTCATAAGAGTAAGTTCCATCCTCTCTGGGTTCTCCTCGCAAAACCCTATTTTTTTGCATGGCATAAATTCTATAAATACCTTCCGGTGTCTTTCTGTCTGCGGAGGTCATACGACCGCTAACACAATTACTCTGCCATACCACAGCCCCGTCTTTAATATAATAAACTGTTTGATTACCCAAATCACATTCTATGTAAGTATTTCCGATTCCACCATTTCCGGTAGCACTTCCCTCACTTGCATAGACAGGATTTCTACTTGTAACCGCTCCTGCGGCAATATCTGCTTTTAACTGCTCAATTTCTCCGTCTTTATCTATAATCCATAGGTAATTACCACCTTTTACAGTTCTTGGATTCCCTGAGATATCAGTGAATGTAAGACCATTCTTTTTTGTATTATAGTCTGAAGATAATTGAGCTACATAATCTGTCAAATGCGCATTAAAAGCCTCTTCATTCTTGACATACTTACCGTCCTCACCTACTTCCATCCAAGTCATAAAGGTATTTCCGTCTAAAACTTTACTGCTTCCATCCATTAATGTATAAGTAATACTTGCCTTTGCATTTGCATTTAAAAAGTCTTTATTAGCATTTAAAGTCTCATCTGTATCCAAAACTGCCGGGGTCTCATAAGCCTGTAATTCCTCTGCATTTACCTTAGTAAGGCTCTGATTAACCGCTTCAAAGACACCATTTTTAAAGACATCCTTTTTTAACAGACTCCCCGCAACTTCCTTTTTAACAACAAACTCATTGTTCTCATAAACTATTTTAGCATCTTCAGGCGACAACTGATTATCTTCTGCCAATTCCGGTAGGGCGGATAAAATCTTGTCTAATTTCTTTTCATCATAGGAAATCCCCTCACCTACTGTATGACTTGCCTTTTGGAAATAGCCCAATCCCCAGAGCATCCAATTTTGCCCCTGCATCAGTTTTTTTGCACTTCCATCCGAAACATAACGATAATCAAAAGAGGAACCTTCAATAGACTCACTTTTTTCTTCTCTAAACTCTATAGATAAAGTATAATTTTCCACTTTATCCGCAATCTGCTTTTCAACTTCTTCTACAGTTAATCCCATAGCATCAATTGAGTTAATTGTCACACCCGGAATAAAAGTATCTTGATAACGCATTCCGTACACAGTATAAGCTGTTGCCGCAGCGAGTAAACAAATACCGCATACCGCACCTATCCATTTTCCTTTATTTCCGCTCTTTTCTTTCCGACTATCCGTCTTTTTTGTCTTTGGCATTTTGCTCTTAGACGGTTTCTTTTTATTTTTACCGACAGATTCTTCTCCCGGCCAATAATTCCACTTATTATTTTTCATAACAATTCATACTCCCATTCATAATCGTGGTTATTATATCACAGTTTCTTTTCATTACAAATGGTATTTCGAGATTTAAAGTATTTTTAACATTTAAATCAAATAAAAGTCCGCAACCTATGTCACGGACTTTTATCTAATCTCTCTAATTTATTTTTCTGCATTTAACTGAGACAAAAAATCATCTATACTCTGGTTATCCAACTGATAGGCAACTGTCTCTTGATTTTCTTTTTTACTTCTTTCAATCATTCCATACCCGGAATAAGCAATCCATCCTAAAATAAAAATACCCACCAAGGCAAAAATCGAGATTTCCAAACGCCTTAAAAATTTCTCTTTTTTTATAATTTTCTTTCGGTTTGCTTTTTCCTGTTTATAACGATCTACCTTTGCCTGACTCATGTCTATCTCCTCGTTTGCTTCATTTTCTATATCCTACCACGCTTTTTTTCAAAAATCAACGAAGGAAATCCCTGATATATTTTAAATAACCATAATAATACCGCCGTCATTGGCATACATACTACTTACCCCGGCTGTATCCAGAATAATACAATCCTTTACGGTAATCTTCTCTAAAATAGCATCTCTTAACATCACTGCCTTTTGAGGGGAATTACAATGGGAAATTGCTAAAATTTTATTTTCTGCATCTGTCACCTTTTCTATAAGATGATCCGCCATCTTCACCAGCGCTTTATTCATTCCCCTTGCCTGATCTAATTGACAAATCTTTCCCTCCGGAGTGGAACCCATAATTGGCTTGATTTTCAAAGCAGTTGCAACCAAAGCTTTTAAGTTACTAAGACGTCCATTCTTTCTTAAGGTTTCCAGATTTTCTAAAACAAAATATGTATTTTGTTCTTCTATATAAGCTTCTACACAAGCCACCGTCTCCTCAAAAGTCATACCGGCATTTTCACATTCTACTATTTTAAGTCCAATAAGAGTTTCTCCAATGGATGCCGATTTGGAATTAAAAACATGCATCGGTTTTTGAGGTTTTGCTTCCTTTGCCATCTGCATACCTAAAACGGCACTATTATAAGAACCGCTTAATTCTGCTGAAAGGGTGATTGCATAAGCTCTTTCTTCTTCTCCCTCAAAATACTTTCTATAAACTTCCGGCGAGGGACATGCCGACTTAGGAGCATGTGGGGAACGTTTTACTTTTTCCAAAAAAGACGCCTGGTCAAAACTTTCATCATCTATAATCTGCTCCCCCTCTACTTCCAAAGTTAAAGGTGCCGAAACAAACCTCTCATCCTCTTTCCACTCTTTTACAAACTCTCCACAACTATCAATAATTACTTTATAACTCATAAAGCCTCCTAATCGGTAACATTAACATGCATAATCGCATGATGTAGTTTTAAATACTATATCAATGATAACATAGTTATAGGTCTTTGAAAAGACTTTTCCTAATATTTCACTCTTTATTAGACTTTTCTCCGTTCTTTCGTGTATAATCAAGACAGAAAATTAGAATGGGTTTGTAAAAAGAAAGGTCTTTTATGATTGCACTTACTATAGCAGATGTAAAAAAATTTATGCAGCAGCTTTTAATTTCCAATACATTTGATGATTTTTTAATACAGAAGGCAAGCGTTACTACCTATGCCCACTTTCATATTGACGGGCTTTTGCACGAGGACTTTTTTGACAGTGACAAAAAAGAATCTTTACAAGAAAGAGAGTATCTTTATTGGAAGGAAATCAAAGAATATATCTATAACTTTATAAAAGGAAAGAGAACTCCCTTAAATTTTAAGTTTACCTTTTGCCTTTCTCCACAACAAATGTCGAATTTTTTTAAGGCAGAATCTTTTTCTCTAGATACTTCTTTCATACGAAATCTTATCTTTAATCTTTATTTTGACGGAAAAAATCTTACCTGCACTACTGCTACTTCCTATAAACAATTTATTTTAGATAAAAGTGTAGACATTTCCTGGGATATTTATACAAAAAATTTTTTTCAAAAGATGCAAATCGCTTTTATTCAAGTCTCTTAATTTATCAAAAGATTTTTATTAGCACTCATCTTATTTGAGTGCTAATTTTTTCTTGACTTTTATAATTCCCGGTTATAAACTGTATTAGAAAGAGCAAGTCTCTTTTCTATTTTTACTAAAAAGAATAAAGGAGTGTATTTTTA
>DATCYL010000003.1:0-4599 GCA_036570305.1 Lachnospiraceae bacterium | reverse complement strand
TTTGTTTAGACGAGGGAAAGCACTCTGGGTTTTAGAATGCTTGCAAAAAAAGAAAAGGAAAGAAAGTAGACTTATAAAGAGGCTTTGTTTTATCTTAACTTTAGAGGTGATGACCTTGTTTTTTTATGGGCAAAAGAAGGTGGAGAATCAGACAAAACCTATGGTGTATGTGGATGCGGAAGAAAAGAATTTAAGTAGAAAAGCCTTATCTTATTTTTTAAATACAAACAGATACTTTACTGAGGAAATATCAAAAAAACAAGAAAAGCAAACTGGAATATTTAAAGAAAAAGGCTCAAAAGAGGGGATAGTTAAGGAAAATATAAAGCGAAAAGGGGAGGAAGAAAAAGCAAAAGATAATCAGGAGGAAAAGACCATTAGAGAAAATCAGGAAGTAGTAAATGAGCAGGGAAAGACTTATGAAAAGAAAGATACGGATGAAAAAAGTGGAAGGATAGAAGAAAGATTAATAAAAGAAGAGGCAGTCGAAGAAATAAGAGTGAAAGAGGAATCTAAGCAGGAGGATAAAAGACAAGAGGAGGGATTTGTTGAAGGAGAGGTGATTTGGATAGAAGAGATGGGAGAGACAAAAAAACAGGTAGAAGAGCAGGTGGAAACCAAGATAGAAGAGGAGGAAGAAATTCATCAAAAAGAAGAGGTTTGGATAGAAAGAAAAAATGCAGATTAGTTGCATTTTTCAAGTAAAACTGCTATTCTTATCTTGCCTTTTAAGAAAAAATAAAAGATAATAGGTAATTTTAAATTGCTTAAAGATAGAGAAAGACAAGGAGAATATTTATGGTAAAGACAAGATTTGCACCGAGTCCTACAGGAAGAATGCATGTGGGAAATTTAAGGACAGCTTTGTATGCTTTTTTGATTGCAAAACATGAAAACGGTAAATTTATGCTTAGAATAGAGGATACAGATCAGGAGCGTTTTATGGAGGGGGCTCTTGAGATTATTTATCGTACATTACAAAAAACCGGATTGGCACATGATGAGGGGCCGGATATAGATGGTGGAGTAGGTCCCTATGTACAAAGTGAGCGAAATGCACAGGGAATTTATTTAAAATATGCTAAGCAATTAATTGAAGATGGTCATGCTTATTATTGTTTTTGTGACAAGGAAAGATTGGAATCTTTAAAAGCTAATGTATCAGGTAAAGAAATTTCGGTTTATGATAAACACTGCCTGCATTTATCAAAAGAGGAAATTCAGGAGAAGCTAGATAGCAAGGTGCCTTATGTTATTCGCATTAATATGCCGACTACCGGTACTACCAGTTTTGAAGATGATATTTATGGAACAATCACTGTTCCAAATGAAGAACTGGACGATATGATTTTGATTAAGTCAGATGGCTATCCAACTTATAATTTTGCCAATGTAGTGGACGATCATTTAATGGGAATTACTCATGTAGTAAGAGGAAACGAATATCTGTCGTCTGCACCTAAATATAATCGTCTCTATGAAGCTTTTGGTTGGGAAGTGCCGGTTTATATCCACTGCCCTTTAATTACAGATGAGAATCATAAAAAGTTAAGCAAACGAAGCGGACATTCTTCTTTTGAGGATTTATTAGAGCAGGGATTTTTGACAGAGGCAATCGTTAATTATGTGGCATTGCTGGGATGGAGTCCGGAAGATAATCAGGAGATTTTTTCTCTTGATGGATTGATTAAGGCCTTTGATTATCACCATATCAGCAAGTCTCCTGCAGTATTTGATATACAAAAACTTCGTTGGATGAATGGAGAATATATTAAGGCAATGGAGGAGGAAGCTTTCTTAGAGATGGCAAAGCCTTATCTTTTAAAAGTCTTACCGGAGACGATGGATTTGAGAAAAATTTCCAATATGGTAAAAACAAGAGTAGAAACCTTCTTGGATATTGAGGAGATGGTATCTTTCTTTGCAAAAGTAGAAGATTATGACTTATCAATGTATACTCATAAAAAGATGAAGACAAATCAGGAGAGTTCTCTTTTGGTTTTAGAAGAGATTTTGCCTTTGTTGGAAAGCTGTCAAAATTACGAAAATGATGCTCTTTATGAGATGCTAACGGCTTTCGTACAAGAAAAGGGATATAAAAACGGTTATGTTATGTGGCCGATTAGAACAGCGGTATCAGGAAAGCAAATGACACCGGCAGGGGCGACAGAGATTATGGAAATTATTGGAAAAGAAGAAACTGTAAATAGAATTAAAGCGGCAATAGAAAGGCTTAAACAAGCTTAATTTATGAATGCAAATGCAGAACAAAAGGAGGCTATCTGTCACAGACAAGGGCCTATGATGGTGCTTGCCGGACCCGGGTCCGGTAAGACCTATGTACTTACCCGGAGAGTAAAATATTTAATAGAAAAGGAAAATGTATCTCCTTCATCTATTTTGGTGGTAACCTTTACCAAGGCTGCCGCCGGGCAGATGAGGGAGCGTTTTTTGTCCATGGTGAAAGAAAAAAGCACCAGAGTTTCCTTTGGAACTTTTCACAGTGTATTTTTTACGATATTAAAGGCAGCCTACGGATTTAACGGACAAAATATTTTAACAGAAGAAGAAAAACGAAAGATATTAAAAGGCTATATCTATGGACATGGACTGGAGATAGAAGATGAAGGAGATTTTCTAGAACAGGTAATCAAAGAAATTTCCAAGGTAAAAAACAGTAAAATAGATTTAGAACATTTTTATGCCACATCTTGTAGTGCATCTGTTTTTCGTGTGATTTATGAGGGATACCAAAGAGAATGTAAAAAACTAAAAAAGCTGGATTTTGATGATATGCTCCTTTATTGTTATGACCTTTTGTTACAGAGAAAAGATATTTTGAAGCTATGGCAGGATAAGTTTGCCTATATTATGATAGATGAGTTTCAAGATATTAATCAGATACAGTATGAAATCGTAAAAATGTTGGCAGGGGATAGAGAAAACCTTTTTATAGTGGGAGATGATGATCAGGCAATTTATCATTTTCGTGGATCAAAACCGGAGATTATGTTACATTTTCCCAAAGATTTTCCAAAGACAAAAGTGGTGAGTTTAACTACCAACTATAGGTGCAGTGGAAATATTGTGGAAGCTTCTAAAAAATTGATTAAAAACAATAAACACCGCTATAAAAAGGATTTAAAGGCTCATAAGGAAATGGGGACAAACATTGCTTATCAGACTTTTGAGGATGAGAGAGAAGAGAGCCTTTATTTTTTAAAAGAAATACAAGACTATATAAAAGCAGGTGGAATCTTGGAGGAGATTGCCTGTCTTTTTCGTACCAATCATGGTGCCAGAAACCTGGTGGAACGACTTGTGGAGTATAATATCCCATTTCAAATGAAGGATAGGTTGCCAAATCTTTATGAGCATTGGATAGCAAAAGATTTTATGGTTTACCTTGAAATGGCGCAGGGAAGCAGAAAGAGAAGTGATTTTTTAAGAGTAATGAATCGTCCCAATCGCTATATAGCCAGAGACTTAATTCGTGAAAATCCCATGAGCTTCGACTCTTTATATAGGGATTTTGAGGATAAGAGGTGGATGGTGGAAAGGATAGAAGAGTGGGAGAGTGATCTTCGTTGGATAAAGACCCTGCCACCCTATGCAGCGATTAATTATATAAGAAAAGCCATAGGCTATAATGATTTTTTGGAGGAGTATGCCGGATTTCGTCAAATCAAGGTGGAAGAGCTCTATAGTCTGGCAGATGAATTGCAGGAAAGCGCAAAAGGTTTTGCAAGTCTTGAAAAATGGAAAGAGCATATTGCTAATTATACCAAGTCTTTGCAGGAACAATTTTTAGAAAAACAAAAAAATCCACAGGGGATTGTTATTTCTACCTTGCACAGTATTAAGGGCTTAGAATATAATAGGGTGTATTTATATGATGTGAATGAAAAAATAATTCCTTATCACAAGGCTGTTTTGGAGAGTGATTTGGAAGAAGAGCGACGTCTCTTTTATGTAGGTATGACAAGAGCCAGAGAAAAACTCTATATATGGAATACAAAAAAGAGATTTGATAAAAAGCAGGAGCCTTCCCTATTTTTGGAAGAGCTTTTTAAAAACACAAAATAAAAAGAAAAGGAATAAAAAGACTGTGGCTGATAAATTTTTAAATGAACAGATTAAAAAGAGAAGAACTTTTGCGATTATTTCTCACCCTGATGCGGGAAAGACAACACTGACCGAGAAGTTTTTGCTTTATGGAGGAGCCATTAATCTTGCCGGTAGTGTTAAGGGAAAAGCGACAGCACGACATGCTGTTTCAGACTGGATGGAGATTGAAAAGGAGAGAGGAATTTCGGTTACGTCTTCCGTCCTCCAATTTAATTATGATGATTATTGCATTAATATATTGGATACACCGGGGCATCAGGATTTCTCGGAGGATACCTATCGTACCTTGATGGCTGCAGATTCTGCGGTAATGGTAATTGATGCCTCTAAGGGAGTAGAGGCACAGACCAGAAAGCTCTTTAAAGTTTGTACTATGCGTCACATCCCTATATTTACCTTTATTAATAAGATGGATAGGGATGCCAATGATATTTTCGATCTTCTAGATGAAATAGAAAAGGAACTGGGGAT
>DATCYL010000002.1:0-4489 GCA_036570305.1 Lachnospiraceae bacterium | reverse complement strand
AAGTCGTTTCATAATATTTTTTATTTCTTTTCTCGCAAAATCCCCATGAATTTCCTGCTCTTTTTTTAAGCTTTTTCTTCCGTTTTTCCCCTCTACCATAATCAAATTTTCTTGACAAGAAATGAAAAAACAAAGATCATGTTCGATCTAAGTATCTATAGATTCAAAACTTTTTACTCATACCTCTAAGACCTACAGAATAAATTCCAAGCCATAAGTATTGCTCCTACTACGCCCAAAACTTACAATAAAAAAAGACCCGGATACTTCTTCCGAATCTTTCTTCTTCCCTTATCGCAGGGTATCTTATCTTTTTTATTTCTAAAACTTTCTATTGGCTGTCGCACTTCTGGTCTTTTGAATTGCTTTGTAAGACTTCTCACTATCCTGCAAAGATAAAACGGCTACTATAGTATCAATCACTGACAGTTGCGCAATCCTTGCTGTAACAGACTCAGACTTAAAAGTGGTCTCCTTAGTCGCTGTTTTTAAAACAATATCACAATACTTTTGCATAGGAGACTTCCCCTGGGTCGTAAGACCTATCGTCGATACTCCATTTTTCTTTGCCAATTGTAAGGCTGCTACGGTACTTCGATTGGTTCCGGAATGAGAAATCCCTAAAACCACATCTTCCTTTGTGGCAAGAGATACTTCCATAGCCTGTAAATCAACATCCATTTGAGCAATACAACGGATACCTACTTTTAAAAACTTATGCATGGCATCCTGACCGACAATCATACTTCCTCCACAGCCAACAATCACAATACGCGATGCATTTTTTATAACATCTACCGCCCTTTGTAACTCTGAAAGTTCCAATACATTTCTGGTTTCCTCCAAAACATCTATCTCCGAACGTATAATTTTATCAAAGATTTTTTCTACGGAGTCTGTCTCTTCCAGTTGTGTATTTAAATGCTTATACGGCAAAATTGCATCCTGCGCTAAACCAATCTTAAACTCCTGATATCCTTTATAGCCAATACTTCTACAAAAACGAACCACAGTAGCATCGCTGGAATTTGACTTTTCCGCCAACTCTGTCACAGTCAAACTAAGCACTTCATTTCCATGTTCCAATATGTAGTATCCCACCTTTTGTTCCGCCGCCGTAAGATAGTCTATTTTACTTTGAATTTTTTTTAAGCACGATATAGCCACTCTCCACACCTCTTTATTACAGTTTTCTAGAAAAAATTAACAAAATATCCATTTTCTGTATTCACTATAACACAAGGCAAAAAAGGATACAAATACTTACTTTATTTTTAGAAGATGGAAGTTTCTGCCACTCTCTTATTATAAATCCTCTAAATTCTTCTTTAGTTCTGTCATTTGATCGCGAAGTTGTGCTGCCATTTCAAAATTCAAATCAGCTGCTGCCTCCTTCATTTTCTTTGTTACCTTAGCAATCAGTTTTTCCAATTCCTTTTTGCTCATGGACTCAGGATCTTTCTCCAGCAAGACTTCTGTTTTTGCGACTTCTTTAGAGATACTGATTAGATCCCTTACCGCTTTTTTAATAGTTTTTGGCGTGATATTATGCTCTTTATTATAGGTCTCCTGAATCGCTCTTCTTCTTTCAGTCTCTCCGATAGCACGTCGCATAGAGTCAGTTATAGTATCTGCATACATAATAACATGCCCCTCGCTATTTCTGGCCGCTCTACCGATTGTCTGTATCAGCGAAGTTTCAGAACGCAAAAACCCCTCTTTATCTGCATCCAAAATAGCAATCAAAGTAATCTCCGGTATATCCAATCCCTCTCTTAAGAGGTTAATTCCCACTAAAACATCAAAAACATCCAAACGCATATTTCGGATAATTTCCGTTCTCTCCAGAGTATCAATATCAGAATGAAGATATTTTACACGAATTCCCATCTCTTTCATATAATCAGTAAGGTCTTCCGCCATTCTCTTTGTTAAGGTAGTAACCAGAATTTTATTTCCCTTTTCTACCTCTTTATTGACCTCTCCAATCAAATCATCAATCTGTCCTTCGACAGGGCGTACTTCTACTGCCGGATCCAGCAAACCTGTAGGACGGATAATCTGTTGTGCACGCAGCATTTCATGATTTTTTTCATAATCTCCCGGAGTCGCTGACACAAAGAGTATCTGGTCAATCTTTTCTTCAAATTCTGTGAAATCCAATGGTCGATTGTCCTTTGCAGAAGGCAATCTGAATCCATAGTCTACCAAAGTCGATTTTCTGGACTGGTCTCCTGCATACATCCCCCTTACCTGAGGCAGGGTAATATGAGACTCATCTACAATAATCAAAAAATCATCCCCAAAATAATCTACCAGTGTATAGGGAGGCTGCCCCGGAGCAAGTCCTGATAAATGTCTGGAATAATTTTCTATACCGGAGCAAAAGCCGGTTTCTTTCATCATCTCAATATCAAAATTAGTTCTCTCTTCAATTCTTTGTGCTTCTAAAAGCTTATCCTCACTTTTAAAATAAAGCACTCTTTCCGCCAACTCTTCTTCTATGGCTTGCGCCGCAACTTTTAGCCTCTCCTGTGGTACGACATAGTGGGATGCCGGAAAAATAGCCACATGTTTTCTCTCTGCCTTAATCTCTCCTGTCAATACGTCAACTTCTGTAATACGCTCAATTTCATCTCCGAAAAATTCAACTCGCAAGGCCACTTCACTTTCATCTGCCGGAATAATCTCTACCACATCCCCTCTTACACGAAAGGTTCCTCTATGAAAATCCATCTCATTTCTGTCATACTGAATGTCAATTAATTCCCGAATAACCTCATCTCTATCCTTTTCCATCCCCGGTCGTAAAGAAAT
The DNA here is from genome assembly GCA_036570305.1 of Lachnospiraceae bacterium. Lineage (GTDB taxonomy): Bacteria > Bacillota > Clostridia > Lachnospirales > Lachnospiraceae > JAQVHQ01. The sequence continues at coordinate 1,672 of DATCYL010000002.1, read as the reverse complement.
AATCATATTTTGATAGTCACTGGGACTTCCTATCCCATAAATGCAAGATACACTGGAAACAATAATCACATCCCGCCTTTCACTTAAGGCTGCTGTTGCCGATAGTCTCAGTTTATCTATTTCCTCATTTATGGCAGAATCCTTGGCAATATAAGTATCAGAAGAGGGAACATAGGCCTCCGGCTGATAATAATCATAGTAAGACACAAAATACTCTACCGCATTCTCAGGAAAAAATTCTTTAAACTCCCCATAAAGCTGGGCAGCCAGCGTTTTATTATGAGCAATAATCAATGTCGGTTTGTTTAATTCCTTAATGACATTTGCCATGGTAAAGGTCTTACCCGAACCTGTAACACCTAAAAGTGTCTGTGCCTGATTGCCCTCCCTAAAACCTTGTACAAGCTGATTAATGGCCTGTGGTTGGTCACCGGTAGGGGCAAACTCTGAATGTAATTTAAAATGATCCATACTTTATCTCCTTTATGAATCTAATCTTTTTATTTTTTATTATAACAAAGGATAGAAAGAAAGTACAGAACAAACATTCGATTGTTATTTTATGTTTAAAGTATATTCAAAAAGCCGGCGCAATCACAAGGCCATACCAGTCATCTACTATACTATATTTATCTATTTTCTAAAACTTACCATTCTATAATAACATTTCCTTGACCGGACGAAGGCACAAAATAACTACGATTTTCTCCTTGTTGCCATAAAACTTTGCCGTAGCTATCCTTTTTAATTGCCTTAAATTCAATTTTACTTCCTGCCGGCAAATAAGTTGTTAATGTCCACTTTGGATAGTCCAAACAAATTGCCGGTCCTGCTGCCTTCTCGACATCCCAATTTCCAAGTTCATTACAATTTCCTGATATATAGAGATTTTCTCCCCAATTTGTTTTAGCATTATCCACCATAAAGGTAACTGGTATTCTATCTTCTAAATCTTCATCAACCACATATATCTTAGAATTATTTCCATGAATTGAAACTGTAATTTTTCTATCTGCCGATACCACAATCTTATCATTTTCATCAAACACATTTTTAAGCACCGTTCCCAGTTGTTTCACCCCTTTTAAATAAATTTATTAATGATTTTAGTTTCCAAAACATCGATGTTTTTTGTAATTATGCCACTAAAACCGTCAAATCAATGTGTTTTTAGTGTAATCTGCTTGAAAAAATCAGGTAAACGGTATACTATAAAAGCAAAATTGTATAATAATCCCAAGTAACTATCATAGTTATACTTGAGCTATTTTCTAAGTAAAATTTATTTTAATACTTATTTCATACCATCTTAAAAGCGTATGTGCTAAAAGGAGAATCCTTATGTCTGTTACCATAAAAGATGTCGCAAAAATAGCAGGTGTTTCTATTGCAACTATTTCAAAAGTTATCAACAACAAACCTTCTATATCTGAAAAAACAAGAAATCACGTGATAGAGGTGATGAAGCATCTAGATTATCACCCCAACGCTCAGGCTAGCAATTTTGCTAGAAGATGTTCCGAAAATATTATCTTTTTATCAGTGACAGAACCTCACATAGCATTTTCTAACCCGCATATGTTTGAGATTATGTGCGGTGCACAAACTATTACCTACAAAAATAAATATAACCTCACCTTTTTAGGTGTTAGCGATAAAGAGCAGGCCAATC
>DATCYL010000001.1:0-3516 GCA_036570305.1 Lachnospiraceae bacterium | reverse complement strand
AATGTGGCTAAACAAATTCACTCTTAAAGAATCACAAATTTCCCATCCTATTACTTCGCCTACATAGTTATTTAAAACATGAATTCCACATCCTATGATAACCGTTACACAATAAAGCAAAGCACACCCTGCCAACCATATGTTTTCTTTGATTTCCAAATTATCAATATATTTACTCAATATTTCTGGCAGTATTAGTGAAATAGCCGTTCCACCAAGCAAAAGTAATTCTAATGCTAAGAATTTGTATGCATATTTTTTTAAAGACGCTTGTCCCACTCTTAAAATCACATTATTTTTCACTTTATAAACCCTCACATATAAATATATTATTACTACTTAAGTTTTAAACCATATTCAGACTTAATCGATACACTTTCAGTTGTATCAATCTCTATAATTCATCAAAATCTTTTAGAATTTATAGGGTTAATATGCCCATTTTTTGTAGGATTGTACCATTTTTATCAAAAATCCTCAATATTTTTCATTATTTTCACAACAAAAAGCATCAACCACAAAAGTATATTTTATATTATAACTGTATTTATCTTGTTTTTTATTATTTTTTCAGCATCAATTTAACCACTTCACCAAGAGACACAATGTATATTCTCTACATATACCTTACAAATACAGCATACATTGCTTTTCATTCCCTCTTTTCTAATCTACCTTTAAATTCAAAATGAAATACACAAAAACTAACTAGATATACGGAATTTTATGCTATACTATTTACAGATAATTTCAAATTCAAGGAGGTACTATGGAACTTTTTATACCTACAAAAATTCACTTTGCAAATCATGCTATTTCTCTTTACAAAGAAGAAATGGCTCTCCTCGGTTCTAAGGCTATGATTGTCACCGGCAGGACTTCTTCCAAAAAGAACGGTTCCCTAAAAGAATTAACCGATGCCTTAACTTCGCTTTCAATTCCCTTTCTTCTCTTTGATGAAGTGGAAGAAAATCCTTCCTTGGAAACTATTGAAAGGGCGGCCGGTCTTGCCGTTGAGGAAGGAGTAGATTTCTTTATAGGGCTTGGTGGCGGCTCTCCTATGGATGCTGCAAAAGCAATCTCACTTTTATGCAAAAATCGTCCTTTAGAAAGCCAGATACTATTTACCCCTAAAGAGCTTGCCTACTATCCCTTGGTAGAAATTCCCACAACTTCCGGTACCGGCTCCGAGGTGACACCTTATTCTATTTTAACCTTGCATGCTAAACGAACGAAACAGGGGATTTCCCATAAGGTTTACCCGGCTCTTGCCCTCGTTGATTATAAATTTTTAAAATTCACCTCTGCCAACCAGCTTATCTCCACCTGTGTGGATGCTTTAGCACATTTAGTAGAATCCTATTTAAACAGCAATAGTAACGTCTATAATGAACTTTATGCCAAAGAGGGACTATCCATTTGGGGAGGGCTTAAAGAACATTTACTTTCTTTAGAGCAAGAGCCTCTTTTGGAAGATTTTATCTATGAGGGCTTTATGCATGCTTCTCTACTGGCAGGTATGGCAATCACTCATACTCAGACCAGCCTCCCCCACGGTTTAAGCTACCCTCTTACTTATGAGGCGGGGATTTCTCACGGAAAAGCGGTTGCTATCTTTTTGCCCGGCTATTTAAAGGTTTTTCAAAATCAAAATCGAGTAAGGCAAGTCTTATCTTTCCTTGGTTTTTCTTCCATAGAAGATTTTTGCAAATACCTAGAAGCTATTTTAGGCAGAGTAAGCATTGCTACTTCCCTCTGGGAAGAGGATTGCCGAATGCTTTTAGAAAATCCCGCAAAACTTAAGAACTTTCCTTATCCTGCGGATATTTCTACCTTGCAAAACATACAAAACTTTTCACTTTTAGATTTATCCTGATTTTTCACATAAAAAAAGCACAATTTCATCTTCCTATTTAAGGTTAGATAAAACTGTGCTTTTTTCTTAAAGAACCTTCGATAAAAATTCTTTTAATCTCGCATCCTTGGGATTTTCAAAAAATTCCTTTGGAGTATTTTCTTCTTTTACAATTCCCTCGTCTATAAAAAGAACCCTCGTTGCCACTTCTTTGGCAAACCCCATCTCGTGTGTTACCACTACCATAGTCATACCGTCTTTGGCAAGCTCTTTCATTAAATCTAATACTTCTCCCACCATTTCAGGATCCAGAGCAGATGTAGGCTCATCAAAAAGCATAACATCCGGATTCATAGCCAGAGCTCTTGCAATCGCAATCCTTTGCTTTTGACCGCCGGATAATTGCAAAGGATAAGCATTAGCCTTATCAGGCAAACCTACTCTTTCCAATAATTCCAATGCCTTTTTATCCGCCTCTTCCTCTGTCATACGGCCTAATTTCACCGGGGCTAGGGTAATATTTTGTTTTACTGTCATGTGAGGAAATAAATTAAACTGCTGAAAAACCATACCCATCTTCTGTCTTAATTTATTGATGTCATTTTTACTGTCTGTAATATTGATTCCCTCAAACCAAATCTCTCCGCCGGTCGGACGTTCCAACAAATTCAAACATCTCAAAAAGGTACTCTTTCCGGAACCTGACGGTCCTACAATTACCACCTTTTCTCCCTTTTCAATAGTCTGGTCAATGCCTTTTAAAACCTGATGTCCTCCGAAAGACATTTGCAAATTTTTAGTGATTATCACTCTTTGCCAACCTCCTCTCAAAAAGTCCAAGCAATTTAGAAAGAGCTAAGACAATTACAAGATAAATAAATGCCGCAATAATATAGGCGGTCAGTGGATCATAAGTTCTTGAACCTACGAATCCTGCCATTTTCATCAAATCATTAATGGCAATGACACTGATAACCGATGTTTCTTTTACCAAAACGATAAACTCATTTCCCAAAGCCGGAAGGATATTTTTTACCGCCTGTGGCAAAATAATGTAGCGCATAGTCTGTATTGCCGTAAATCCTAAAGATCTGCCTGCCTCCGTCTGACCTTTATCAATCGACTCAATTCCCGCTCTTACAATCTCAGAAACATAAGCCCCTGAATTTAATCCAAAGCAAACCGCACCTACCAAAATAGGATTTGTATCTCTGGATGTAAATACCAGATAATAAATAATCATTAACTGCACCATCAAAGGCGTTCCTCGAAATACCGTAATATAAAAAACGCAAATCTTTGATACGATGCGAACAAATAGATTCTTTGTTTCTTTGCTAAAAACGCGGATAGCCGCCACAATAATACCTATCAACACACCTAAAATCACTGCAAACAGTGAAATTAAAAGTGTCATTTTTAGTCCCTCTAAATACGATAGATAACGACTTTCCGGAATGAGTGCATTGTAAAAAGACTCATAGACATCCACCAGTTTTTTCATTATTTCCTCCGAATTTTGCTTTTATTTTTCGCCATGGCTTGCAATGAATTCGTCAATTTTTCCTGATTCTTTTAAATCTTTGACTACCTCATTTACCTGGTCTAATACTTCTTTGTTTCCTTTTTTAACAGCTACAGCATATTGATCCTGAAACAAA